>NZ_JBWKWD010000005.1:0-214212 GCF_059422045.1 Pseudomonas sp. GW821-FHT02A08 | reverse complement strand
CACCGCTTGCGTCGTCGGCAGCGTCTGATGTGTATAAGAGACCGCACAGGTGCTGTGCAAATCCTTGTGGGAGCGGGCTTGCCCGCGATGACGGTAGTCCAGTCAGCGCTGAAGCTTAGGTGAAATCAATCAGCCCGGATCACGGAACCCCGGATGGAAGTCCTTCGGCACGGCCACGCTGACACTGTCACGGGTCGCAATGTCGATCCCTTCGCTGGCCACTTCGGCAAGGAAGTCGATCTGCTCCGGGGTGATCACGTACGGCGGCAGGAAATACACCACGCTACCTAACGGGCGCAGTAAAGCACCGCGCTCCAGGGCGTGCTGGAACACCTTCAGGCCACGACGTTCCTGCCATGGATAAGCTTCTTTGGTGGCCTTGTCCTTGACCATCTCTATGGCCAGCACCATGCCGGTCTGGCGTACTTCGGACACGTTTGGGTGGTCGACCAGATGCGCCGTCGACGAAGCCATGCGCTGGGCCAGGGCCTTGTTGTTCTCGATGACGTTGTCTTCTTCGAAAATATCCAGGGTCGCCAGGGCCGCCGCGCACGCCAGCGGGTTGCCGGTGTAGCTGTGGGAGTGCAGGAAGGCGCGCAGGGTAGGGTAGTCGTCGTAGAACGCGCTGTAGACTTCGTCTGTGGTCATGCATGCCGCCAGCGGCAGATAGCCGCCGGTCAGGGCCTTGGACAGGCACAGGAAATCAGGGCGGATGCCGGCCTGTTCGCAGGCGAACATCGTCCCGGTGCGGCCGAAGCCGACGGCGATTTCGTCGTGGATCAGGTGCACGCCGTAGCGGTCGCAGGCTTCTCGCAGCAGCTTGAGGTACACCGGGTGGTACATGCGCATGCCGCCGGCGCCCTGGATCAGCGGCTCGACGATCACCGCCGCGACCGTGTCGTGGTTTTCGGCCAAGGTCTGCTCCATGGCGGCGAACATGTTGCGCGAGTGTTCTTCCCAGCTCATGCCCTCGGGGCGCAGGTAGCAGTCCGGGCTCGGTACCTTGATGGTGTCCATCAACAGCGCTTTGTAGGTCTCGGTGAACAGCGGCACGTCGCCCACCGACATCGCCGCCATGGTTTCGCCGTGGTAGCTGTTGGTCAGGGTGACGAAGCGTTTTTTGTTCGGCTGACCGCGATTGAGCCAGTAGTGAAAGCTCATTTTCAGCGCGACTTCGATGCAGGACGAGCCATTATCGGCGTAGAAGCACCGGGTCAGGCCTTCCGGTGTCATCTTCACCAGGCGCTCGGACAATTCGATCACCGGTTGATGACTGAAGCCGGCAAGGATCACATGTTCGAGCTGATCGACCTGATCCTTGATGCGTTGATTGATCCGCGGGTTGGCGTGCCCGAACACATTGACCCACCAGGAGCTGACCGCATCGAGGTAGCGTTTGCCTTCGAAGTCTTCCAGCCACACGCCTTCCCCGCGTTTGATCGGGATCAGCGGCAGTTGTTCGTGATCTTTCATCTGGGTGCAGGGATGCCACAACACGGCGAGATCGCGTTGCATCCACTGATTATTCAGGCCCATTTTCACTCTCCTGGAGGCGGTCCGTTACCTGCGCGGACAAACAATCGGGCAAGCCTATGCAATGCGTGCCACGGGGACAACCCATTGTGTCGAATCAGCTACTTCGTTCAGGCCGAAAGACGTTGCTGGCAGGTGCCTGACGGCTGACGTATCCTTCGCGGTTCTTGAGCCGTCTGGCTCGCAAAAACTGCTGTTTTCCTCGTGTAATTCCGGAGTTCGCTGAATGTCTGTCGGTTGGCTGCGCGCCTGTGCGCTGGTGATGTTGGGGCTGTTCAGCGTATCTGCGCTGGCCAAGGATAAAACCGCGATCGTGATCGGCGGCGGCCTGTCGGGCCTGACTGCCGCGTACGAGCTGCAGAGCAAGGGCTGGCAGGTCACCCTGCTGGAAGCCAGGTCGAGCCTGGGCGGCCGTTCCGGCATGGCCACCAGCGAGTGGATCGGCAACGACAAGACCCAGCCGGTGCTGAACAAGTACGTATCGAACTTCAAGCTGAGCACCACGCCGGCCCCTGAATTCGTGCGCACCCCAAGCTACCTGATCGATGGCGAGTATTTCTCTGCCGCCGATCTGGCGACCAAACAACCGGCCACCGCCGAGGCGCTCAAGCGCTTCGACAAGACCGTGGACGATCTGGCGCGTTCGATCGACGACCCGCTGAACCCGGCCGCCAACAACACGCTGCACGCGCTGGATCAGATCAACGTGTCGAGCTGGCTCGACAAGCAGAACCTGCCGGCCACCGCCCGCCAGTTGATCAACCAGCAGATCCGTACCCGCTACGACGAACCTTCGCGCTTGTCGCTGCTGTACTTCGCGCAGCAGAGCCGCGTCTACCGTGGCGTCTCCGATCGTGACCTGCGTGCTTCGCGCCTGGTCGGTGGCAGCCCGGTGCTGGCCCAAGCCCTGGTCAAGCAGCTGAAAACCATCAAGACCAACGCCCCGGTCTCGGCGATCATTCAGGACAAGGACGGCGTGACCGTCAAAGTCGACAGCGTCGGCTATCAGGCTGACTACGTCGTGTTGGCGGTGCCACTGCGCGCCCTGAACAAGATCCAGATGACCCCGGCGCTGGACGCCCAGCACCTGGCGGCGATCAAGGGCACCAACTACGGCTGGCGCGACCAGATCATGCTGAAGTTCAAGACGCCGGTGTGGGAAAGCAAGGCGCGCATGTCCGGCGAGATCTTCAGCAATGCCGGCCTGGGCATGTTGTGGATCGAGCCTGCCCTGAAGGGTGGCGCCAACGTGGTGATCAACCTTTCCGGCGACAATGCGCGAGTGATGCAGGCATTCGGCGACAAGCAGATGGTCGATCAGGTGTTGATCCGTCTGCACGCGTTCTATCCACAGGCACGCGGTTCGTTCACCGGTTATGAAATCCGTCGCTACAGCAGCGACCCGTCCACCGGCGGCGCCTACCTGGCCTTCGGTCCGGGCCAGATCAGCAAGTTCTGGCGCCTGTGGGAACGCCCGATTCAGCGCGTAGCCTTCGCTGGCGAACACACCGACACTCTGTACCCCGGCACCCTGGAAGGCGCGCTGCGTACCGGTCAACGTGCAGCCGGCCAGGTTGAAGACCTGGCGGCGGGCAAGTCGTTTGAACCGGCGAAAGCGGGGCCGGCTGCCGCAGCGGCGGGCGCTGGTGCGGTGGCGGCGAAGAAAGGCAATTTCTTCAGCAACCTGTTCGGCGGCTCGGATGACGAGAAGAAGCCAGAGCCAGTCAAGGCACCTGAGCCGGTAGCACCTGTTCCTGTGCCGGCACCCGCCCCGGCTGTTGCACCGGCTCCGGTCGAAGCACCGAAGCCGGCAACCCCGGCAAAAGTCGAGCCGACCAAGAAGGCTGCGGCGAAACCGGCTCCCAAGACCGAGGCGAAAAAAGCCCCGGCCAAGGCACCGGCCAAGAAAGCCGAACCGGCGAAGAAACCGGCTGCCAAATCTGCTGCAACCCCGGCAACGGATACCAAGGCGTAATAAGCCCCGGGATCAAAAAAACGCGGCGTAAATGCCGCGTTTTTTTATGCCCGGAGAAATCCGGGCACACAAACGAATAAACTTTTGGTAAGAAGTGTTGTTGAATTGGGCTACGTTTTTGTACACACATTGGCCTTTAATCTTTTCTTAACTCGCCTGTTTCAGACTCTTGATCGTATTTCTCGATATTTCAAAGCAAAATTTTCCGCTTTAATTCGATAGATAACTCGATAGTCTTGGGCCAGCACTTACAGGGATCTAGGCAATGCAGCTACGTAACTCTACCTCCCGCTACGGCTGGGTCAGCATCTTCATGCATTGGGGCGTGGCAGTGGCCGTGTTCGGTTTATTCGCCCTCGGGCTGTGGATGGTCGACCTCGGTTATTACGATCCTTGGCGCAAGGCCGGGCCGGATCTGCACAAGAGCATTGGCTTGATCTTGCTGGGGGTCATGGTATTGCGCGTGTTGTGGCGCTTCATCAGCCCGCCGCCGCCAACCCTGGCCAGCTACAGCCGCATGACGCGACTGGGCGCCATGTTCGGTCATGCCTTTCTGTATTTCTGTCTGTTCGCTGTGATGATTGCCGGTTACCTGATTTCCACCGCAGAAGGTGCCGGGATTCCGGTGTTTGACTGGTTTGAAGTGCCTGCCCTGGTTTCCGGGCTGCCGGACCAGGCAGATAACGCCGGTGCGATTCACCTCTACCTGGCGTGGGTGCTGGTAATTTTTTCCGGCCTCCATGCGTTGGCAGCATTGAAGCACCACTTTATCGACCGTGATGTGACCCTCAAGCGAATGCTGGGTCGCAAAGCCTGAAATTCAACCTCGACTCCCAAGGAAAACAAAGCATGTTGAAAAAGACTCTCGCCGCTCTGGCAATCGGCTCTGCTGTTCTGTCCGCCAATGTGATGGCGGCTGACTACACCGTCGACAAGGAAGGCCAGCACGCCTTCGTCAACTTCAAGATCAGTCACCTGGGCTACAGCTACATCACCGGTACTTTCAAGGACCTCGACGGCAAGTTCAGCTTCGACGCTGCCAAGCCTGAAGACAGCAAGATCGAGTTCAACGTGAACACCGCCAGCGTCTTCACCAACAACGCTGAACGTGACAAGCACATCTCCAGCAAAGACTTCCTGAACGCCAGCAAAGCCAAGTTTGTTTCCACCAGCGTCAAACCCACCGGCAAAAACGCCGCTGGCAAGGACACTGCTGACGTGGCTGGCGACCTGACGATCCTCGGTGTAACCAAGCCAATCGTGGTCAAGGCCACTTTCCTGGGTGAAGGCAAGGATCCATGGGGCGGCTACCGTGCAGGCTTTGAGGGTACTTTCAGCCTCAAGCGTTCCGATTTCGGCAAGATGATGGACCTGGGTCCACAGTCCGATGCGGTTGAGATGTACGTGACCTTTGAAGGTGTCAAAGCGAAGTAACTTTCGCGCCCGACATAAAAACGCCCCTGATCTTGCGATCCGGGGCGTTTTTTTAGGGCTGACGAAATTTCATCGACGCTACACATCCACTGTGGGAGCGGGGTTGCTCGCGAAGGCGTCGGGTCAGCTAACATCCAGGCTGAATGTACTGGCCTCTTCGCGAGCAAGCCCGCTCCCACAGGGTTTTGTACTGATCAAAAAAATGCCCCGGCTCTTTCGAACCGGGGCATTTTCATTGCAGCGATAACTCAGCGATTGCGGGTCAGCAGCGCTGGTTTTTCACCACGAGGACGGCTTGGCAGTTGATCCAGTTGCTCAGGTGTCGGGAAGCGGTCAGCCTTCGACTCCTTGTGCATGATCTTCGGCGCGGGGCCGCGCGGGTTCTGCACGGCAGGTTCCGAACGCGGCTGGTCGTCACGGGCCGGACGGCGATTGCGCGAATCTTCGCGGCGGGCCTGGCCGTCGCGCGGTGCGCCACTGCGAGGACCGCTACGCTTGGCCGGTGGGGTGCCGGTGCTGGCGCCATCGCTGTTGCGCGGACCGTTCTGGCGACCTTGTGGCTTGCCGGAACGTGGAGCGCCCGAACCTGCCGCGGTGCCCTGTGCCGGAGCACCCGGACGGCGACCACGGCCTTGTGCGGGTTTCTGCTGCGGTACGTAGTCGACGCGGTTACCGAAGTTATCGATATCGTCGTCCAGGAACTCGTCCGGAGCACGGTCAGCGGCGGCACGAGGAGGCTGCGACGGACGCTGTTCGCGAGCCGGAGTGCCTTCACGTGGCTTTTGCTGACGGGCAGGGCGCTCGCCGGCCGGTTTCTCCTTGCCCTTGTCCTTGCCTTTGTCCTTGCGACCGCCGCCGCCACCGCTGCCGTTCGGACCGTCGCCGCGCGGGCCACGTGGATTGCGTGGGTTGCGCATGTCCGGACGCTCGCGCACTTCAGGCTTTTCCGCCTCGATGGTGCTTGCATCGAAGCCCATCAGGTCGCCGTCGGCGATTTTCTGCTTGGTCATGCGTTCGATGCTTTTCAGCAGTTTTTCTTCGTCCGGGGCTACCAGCGAGATCGCCTCGCCCGAACGACCGGCACGGCCGGTACGACCGATACGGTGCACGTAGTCTTCATCGACGTTCGGCAGTTCGAAGTTGACCACGTGTGGCAACTGGTCGATGTCCAGGCCGCGAGCGGCGATGTCGGTGGCCACCAGGATGCGCACGGTGCCGGCCTTGAAGTCGGCCAGGGCTTTGGTGCGGGCGTTCTGGCTCTTGTTGCCGTGGATCGCGACGGCGCTCAGGCCGTGCTTGTCCAGGTACTCGGCCAGGCGGTTGGCGCCGTGCTTGGTGCGGGTGAACACCAGTACCTGTTCCCAGGCGCCGGCTGTGATCAGGTGCGCCAGCAGCGAACGCTTGTGGCTGGCCGGCAGGCGGAATACGCGTTGTTCGATACGCTCGACCGTGGTGTTCGGCGGCGTGACTTCGATGCGTTCCGGGTTGTGCAGCAGCTTGCCGGCGAGGTCGGTGATGTCCTTGGAGAAGGTTGCCGAGAACAGCAGGTTCTGGCGTTTGGCCGGTAGACGGGCCAGGACCTTTTTCACGTCATGGACGAAGCCCATGTCGAGCATGCGGTCGGCTTCGTCCAGCACGAGGATTTCCACGTGGGACAGATCGACGCTGCCTTGGCCGGCCAGGTCGAGCAGGCGGCCAGGGCAGGCCACCAGCACGTCTACGCCACGGGACATGGCCTGAACCTGCGGGTTCATGCCGACACCGCCGAAGATGCAGGCGCTGACGAACTTCAGGTCACGGGCATAGACCTTGAAGCTCTCGTGCACCTGGGCTGCGAGTTCGCGAGTCGGGGTCAGGACCAGTACGCGCGGTTGGCGCGGGCCGTGACGCTGGGATTTGTCCGGGTGACCGTTGGGAAACAACCGTTCCAGAATCGGAAGGGCGAAGCCGCCGGTTTTACCAGTACCTGTCTGTGCCGCGACCATCAGGTCGCGACCTTGCAACACGGCGGGAATGGCCCGCTGTTGCACCGGAGTAGGCTCGGTATAGCCCGCTGCCTCGATGGCGCGGACTAAAGCCTCGGAGAGACCGAGGGAAGCAAAGGACATGAGTAATCCTGTTCTAGTTAGGGCTTGGCCCAATGGGAGTCTTGCCTGGCGCGAATCGCGTTTAAGAGGACGCAATCCCGTCCGGTCCTGCTGGGTCTCGAAGGCTCGTCTGCAAGCGCTCGCGCGGGCTGAAAGCTGCGCAGTAGCGGGGTTGAGATGCCTTTAACGGTTCCGAGCGTCCGGGCGTGAGCCTGGCGGGAAGGCCGGAGTATAACAGAGCAATCACTGCGCGCCGCTTTCCTGCTGCTCAACGGTTTTTTCCGCGGCAGCCGTGGCCTTTTCAGCCTTCACGCTGGCTGCCGGTTCCGCGCCGTAGCGGGCACTCAGTTCAGCGTAGGCGGGCTCGCGTTTGAAGCGTTTGAGTTCGGCGCCGAAGCGCTGCACCAGCAGATCCATGCCCGCATTGCGCCGCACCGCGAGAAACTGGCTTTGCTGGCTGATGATCGTGGGGTTTTCGGTGATCTTGTCGCGGATGCCCAGTTCGTCGAGCAAATGCTGGCCGACGCGGCGATCGGTAATCAGCAGGTCAATCCGCCCACGTACCAGTTTGCCGAAGTTGGCTTCATGGGTCGGGGCCGGCTCGCGGGTGAACAGCGTCGAATCGCTGAAGTCCTTGCTGTACAGGTAACCCGGCGAGGTGCCGATGGTCAGGCCTTGCAAGTCATCGAGGGTGCGAAACGGATGGGGCCGTTCATTGGCGTAGAACATTACGAACTGGACTTCAGACAGTGGCTCGCTGGGGTAGAGCAGGGTTGCGTCGCGTTCATCGCTGTGAAAGATGTCCAGCGCGCCGTCGGCCTGGCCTGACTCCAGCATCGACAGGCAGCGTTTCCATGGCAGGAACTGCCACTCCACTTCGATGCCCAGGCGCTTGAAGACAATGGCGGTGGTTTCGTAGTCCAGCCCCAGGGATTTGCCGTTGTTGTCTTCGTATACGTAGGGCGCCCAGGGTTCCGTGACAATGCGCAGCTTCTCGCCCCGGGCGGTGAAGCTCAGGCAAGTGAAGACAAGCACTGTGATTAGTTGCGTGATCAAAGGCATGAGCTGAGATTACGACGAGAAACCGGAAAGAGCCAGAAACTGACCGCAGATGCTCTAACTCCGTGGATTGCCGCACATTAATAGTGCGTTGAAAGCAAAAGATCGCAGCCTGCGGCAGCTCCTGCGGGATTAAACATTCCGTTGCAGGAGCTGCCGCAGGCTGCGATCTTTTAATCGTGCGTTAACGACTTTTAACGCGGCAACTTCAGGTTGTTCCACACTGCCAGGCTCGCTTCAGCCTGGTTCAGGGTGTAGAAGTGCAGCCCGGGAGCGCCACCCTGCAGCAGTTGCTCGCACATCTCGGTGATGACCTGTTCGCCAAAGCGTTGAATGCTCTGGGTGTCGTCGCCGTAGGCTTCCAGTTGCTTGCGGATCCAGCGCGGGATTTCCGCACCGCAGGCATCGGAGAAGCGCGCCAGCTTGCTGTAGTTGGTGATCGGCATGATGCCCGGCACGATCGGGATGTTCACGCCCAGCGCCCGCACGCGTTCCACGAAGTAGAAGTAGCAGTCGGCGTTGAAGAAGTACTGGGTGATCGCACTGTCGGCGCCAGCGTTGGCCTTGCGCACGAAGTTGGCTACATCGTCTTCGAAATTGCGCGCTTGCGGATGCATTTCCGGGTAAGCGGCCACTTCGATGTGGAAATGATCACCGGTTTCTTCACGAATGAACTCAACCAGGTCATTGGCGTGGCGCATTTCGCCGCTGGCCATGCCCATGCCCGAAGGCAGGTCACCGCGCAGGGCGACGATACGCTTGATGCCGGCGGCCTTGTACTGGGCCAGCAGGCCGCGCAGGTCATCCTTGCTGTCGCCCACGCAGGACAGGTGCGGAGCGGCAGGGATTTTGACTTCGCTTTCGAGCTGCAACACGGTGTTCAGCGTGCGATCACGGGTCGAACCGCCGGCGCCGTAGGTGCAGGAGAAGAAATCGGGGTTGTAAATGGCCAGCTGGCGAGCAGTGGCGAGCAGCTTTTCTTGCCCAGCATCGGTCTTCGTAGGGAAGAACTCGAAGCTGTAGCGACGATCTTGGGACATGGGAATACCCTTGAAAACGCGTAAGCCTGTGAGGCTTGCACTTCCCATGTGGGAGCGGGCTTGCTCGCGAAAGCGGTGGGTCAGTCGACATTAATGTTGAATGATAAACCGCTTTCGCGAGCAAGCCCGCTCCCACAGGGAGAGCAGGCAGCAGAACCGATCAGTAGCGGTAAGCGTGCGGCTTGAACGGACCTTCGACGGTCACGCCGATGTAGTCGGCCTGGGTCTTGGTCAGTTGAGTCACAACGCCGCCGAAGCCACGGACCATTTCCAGGGCCACTTCTTCGTCGAGTTTCTTTGGCAGTACTTCAACGGTCAGGCGCTCGGCCTTCTGAGCTGGCGACAGGTCGGCGTACTTCTGGCCGAACAGGAAGATCTGCGCCAGAACCTGGTTGGCGAACGAACCGTCCATGATGCGGCTCGGGTGGCCGGTGGCGTTACCCAGGTTAACCAGGCGGCCTTCGGCCAGCAGGATCAGGTAATCGTCGTTCTGTGGGTCGAAATCGCCAGCGCCGGTACGGTGGATCTTGTGAACCTGCGGCTTCACTTCTTCCCATGCCCAGTTCTTGCGCATGAAAGCGGTGTCGATTTCGTTGTCGAAGTGGCCGATGTTGCAGACAACAGCACGCTTCTTCAAGGCCTTGAGCATGTTCGAATCGCAAACATTGACGTTGCCGGTGGTGGTCACGATCAGGTCGATCTTGCCCAGCAGCGCCTTGTCGATGCTCGCTTCGGTACCGGTGTTGATACCGTCGATGAACGGCGAAACCAGTTCGAATCCGTCCATGCAGGCTTGCATGGCGCAGATCGGGTCGACTTCGGAGACTTTGACGATCATGCCTTCCTGACGCAGGGACTGGGCCGAACCCTTGCCCACGTCGCCGTAGCCGATGACCAGCGCTTGCTTGCCGGACAGCAGGTGGTCGGTGCCGCGCTTGATCGCATCGTTCAGGCTGTGACGGCAGCCGTACTTGTTGTCGTTCTTGCTCTTGGTCACCGAGTCGTTGACGTTGATGGCCGGGATTTTCAGCTCGCCCTTGGCCAGCATGTCCAGCAGGCGGTGAACGCCGGTGGTGGTTTCTTCGGTCACGCCGTGGACGCGGTCCAGAACGGCTGGGTACTTCTTGTGCAGCAGCTCGGTCAGGTCGCCGCCGTCGTCGAGGATCATGTTGGCGTCCCAAGGCGCGCCATCTTTCAGGATGGTTTGCTCCAGGCACCACTCGTACTCTTGTTCAGTCTCGCCTTTCCAGGCGAAAACCGGGATGCCGGCAGCGGCGATGGAAGCGGCGGCCTGATCCTGAGTCGAGAAAATGTTGCAGGACGACCAGCGCACTTCGGCACCCAGGGCAACCAGGGTTTCGATCAGTACGGCAGTCTGAATGGTCATGTGGATGCAGCCGAGGATCTTCGCGCCCTTGAGCGGTTGCTCTTCGGAGTACTTGCGACGCAGACCCATCAGGGCTGGCATTTCGGACTCGGCGATGATGGTTTCGCGACGGCCCCAGGCAGCCAGGGACATGTCGGCGACTTTGTAGTCGGTAAAATCTGCAGGCGTGTTGACAGCGCTCATGAAGAGCCTCCATTCGTAATGTATGCGAATGGGCGCCGTTGTGCGTTTAGTGTCCGGCCGGTGAAGGCCAGGCAACGCCCCATCCGAGCCTGACAGGTCGAACCTGCTGCAGCGCCCCTCGGACAGGTGGCGGGAAACGGTAGCAATTGAAGATGACCGTTTTGAAACGGGGGCGATTATAGCGGGCTATGCTGATCTTCCAAAGCGTTTCTGTCAGTCAATGTCCGAACGGTAATCGCGACCATAGACGATGCTCAATAGAGCTCCAGGTCGGGCTCTGCCATGATGGTCAGCATCATTCGGCAAGACGCTCAGGAGTGAACATGAATTTCCACACCCGCAAATGGGTAAAGCCCGAAGACCTCAACCCCAATGGCACGCTGTTCGGCGGTAGCCTGCTGCGCTGGATCGACGAAGAGGCGGCGATCTACGCCATCGTTCAGTTGGGCAACCAGCGTGTGGTCACCAAGTACATTTCCGAAATCAACTTCGTCAGCGCTTCGCGCCAGGGCGACATCATCGAACTGGGCATCACGGCGACCGAATTCGGCCGCACTTCGATCACCCTGACGTGTGAAGTGCGCAACAAGATCACCCGCAAGAGCATCCTCACCGTTGAAAAAATGGTGTTCGTGAACCTCGGTGAAGACGGCTTGCCGGCGCCACACGGCCGGACCGAGATCAAGTACGTCAAGGACCAGTTCCAGGATGATGACGGCGGTCAGTAACATCGGCGTTGCTTTCTTCGCGAGCAAGCCCGCTCCCACAGGTACAGCGCCGTCCATGTGGGAGCGGGCTTGCTCGCGAAAGCGGTTCTGTATTCACCGAAGAATTGTCTGCCTACTGAACAGTCGTGAACCCCGCGTGTCGTAGCTAAATAGCCCGCCACCGGTTGCGCATCCCATGAACTCGGCACAAGACGGCAAGACCCCGAACCTTTCGGCGCACGAAGAGCACGAAGTCGAAAAGAGCCAGCCGCCCCGCGCCGCGGTGCTGCACGAGATCATCCGTACCCAGGGCGATCAGGAACTGGACCGCAGCATTGCCGCGTTGTGGTGGTCGGCGCTGGCGGCGGGGTTGACCATGGGCCTGTCGCTGATGGGCATGGGGTTGCTCAATTCGCGCCTGCCGGATGGCGAAGGATTCAAGGTGATCGCGAGTTTCGGTTATTGCGCCGGTTTTCTCGCCGTGATCCTGGCCCGTCAGCAACTGTTCACCGAAAACACCCTGACCGCCGTACTACCGGTAATGACCAAGCCGACACTGACCAACTTCGGCCGGCTGCTACGGCTGTGGACGGTGGTGCTGGTCGGCAACCTCTGCGGCACCTTGCTGGTGGCGTACGTGATGCTGGAGCTGCCGATTTTCGACAGCAAGACCGATGTCGCCTTCCTCGATATCGGTCGCAAGGTCATGGAGAACCACACCAGCCAGATGTTCGCCAAGGGCATCGTTTCCGGATGGATGATCGCCACCATGGTCTGGATGATCCCGTCCATGGAGAGCGCCAGGATGTGGATCATCATCCTCATCACCTACCTCATGGCGCTGGGGGATTTCACCCACATCGTGGTCGGTTCGCTGGAGGTTTCGTATCTGGTGTTTGCCGGTGAGTTGCCGTGGAGTGATTTCTGGCTGGTGTTCGCCGGGCCGACGCTGGCGGGGAATATCATCGGAGGCAGTTTTATTTTCGCACTGATCAGCCATGCGCAGATTCGCAGCGAAAGCGGGTCGCCGAAGCAGTCGGCGGATCGGAGCGAGGCGCCAGATCCGCAACGGATCAGAAAACCATCAAGGTGATATTGAGCCCACCACATCGAGTGCAGCCGCACCACGACGCTGGCGATAGATGAAGAACAACGCAGTCACCACAGTCAGCCCGCTGACCAGTGCGCCGGTCCAGGGCAGGTCCGCCAGGTCGGCGCCGCTGGCTACCACCAGCCCGCCGATCCAGGCGCCGGCCGCGTTGCCCAGGTTGAAGGCGCTCTGGTTCAGGGTCGAACCCAGGTTGGGCGCTTCGTGGGCCTGATCGATGATCAGCAGTTGCAGGATCGGGCACAGCGCGAAGGCAAACGTTCCCCACAACACCAGTGAGATTGCCGCCGGGATCACCGAATGGCTGGTTTGCGTGAACGCCGCCAGTACCACCAGCACCGCCAGCGCCATGCCCACCAGCGAAGGCAGCAAGCGGCTGTCCGCCAGACGACCGCCGAGCATGCTGCCGGCGGTCAAACCCACGCCGAACAACAGCAACATGATGGTGACGCCGTGGGGACTGACGCCGGTGATGTCCTGCAGGATTGGCGCAATGTAAGTGAACACACTGAACAGGCTGGTCGAGGCCAGCACGCTCATGCCCAGGGCCAGCAGCACGTTGGCCTTGCCCAACACCTTGAACTCGCTGGCCAGGTTGGCCTTATCCATCGCGATGCTTTTCGGCAGCCAGATCCATTGCGCAATCGCCGCCAGAACCCCGATCACCGACACCGCCCAGAAGGTCGAGCGCCAGCCCGCGTATTGCCCGAGTGCGGTGCCCAGTGGCACGCCGAGCACATTGGCCAGGGTCAGGCCGGTGAACATCATGGCAATCGCCTGAGCTCGTTTGTTGGGGGCCACCAGCCCGGCGGCCACCACCGAACCGATGCCGAAAAATGCGCCGTGGCACAGTGCCGTGATCACGCGCGCGGCCATCAGCGTGGCGTAGTTCGGCGCGAGCGCGCAGAGCATGTTGCCGAGGATGAACATCAGCGTCATGCCCAGCAGAGTGGCCTTGCGCGGCATGTTGGCGGTGCCGACCGCGAGGATCGGTGCACCGAAAACCACGCCCAGGGCGTAGCCGGTGATTAGCAATCCGGCATCGGGAATGCTCACGCTGAGGTCACGGGCGACATCGGGCAAAAGACCCATGATGACGAATTCGGTGGTGCCGATGCCGAAGGCGGCAACAGCGAGGGCAAGCAAAGCGAGTGGCATGCGCAAGGTCTCTGTCGGTAGTCTTGACGCTGTGATCAGGCATACGCAGGCCGACGACCGTTCTCGATGAGAGCGGGCCGGGCAGAATTTTTATTGGAATTGGTCTGTGCGCAACTGAGTGCGGCGTGGTCGCTTGCAGTATAAACAGCCACTGAAATATGGCGAATCAATTCTCTGCGCGGATTTTGCAGGAGCGAGCTTGCTCGCGAAAGACGTCAAGGCAACGCGTTTACTCAGACAGCACGCGTTATCGTTAACGTCCATCGCGAGCAGGCTCGCTCCTACAGGGATCGTGGAGACAACAAAAGGAGTAGGCCGTGCTTGCGACGGCGTTGGTGTTGGTGGCGGCGCTGTTGCATGCGGCGTGGAATACCCTGATCAAGTTCAGTGCGGAGCGACTGTTGGTGGTGGCCTGCATGGACAGCGTGGCGCTGCTCTTTGTCGCGCTGATGCTGCCTTTCCTGAGCGTGCCACCACTGGAGATCTGGCCGTGGATCCTGGCGTCGGCGGCGTTCGAGTTGCTCTATCGCTATTTGCTGATCCAGGCCTATCGGGTCGGCGACCTCGGCCTGGTCTATCCATTGATGCGTGGCCTGTCACCGTTGGTGGTGCTGGCGCTGACGCTGATCTTTGCCGGGGAAGTACTGACCCATCAGCAGATTTTCGGCATCCTGCTGATCCCGTTCGGCATGTTGTGCCTGCTCTGGCAGGGCGGCGGCGGTGCGCGTTTGCCGTGGTCGATGTTGCCGGTGGTGGCGCTGATCGGCCTGTGCATCGGTTGCTACACCTACATCGACGGGCAGGCACTGCGGCGCTGGTCCCATCCACTGGATTACCTGGTCTGGGTCACCTTGCTCAGTGCCTGGCCGTTTCCGCTGTTGGCGTTGGTGCGCAAACGACCGGCGTTCATGTTGTTCTGGCGCGAGCAGTGGCGATTGGGCCTGGCCGTCGGGTTCTGCGTGTTGTTCAGCTACGCTCTGGTGCTGTGGGCGATGCAATTGGGCTCGATCGCAGAAGCGGCGGCGTTGCGCGAGATCAGTGTGATCCTGGTGGTGCTGTTTGGCATGCGTTACCTGAAAGAACCTTTTGGCGGGCCGCGCCTCCTGGCCTGTGGGCTGGTGCTGATCGGTATATTGGTCATGAAATCTTGACTGTTCTGAAACGTGAAGAAGGGACTGCTTTATGACGGTTGCTCTGTGGTGCATTTTGATCGCGATTTTCCTGCCGTATGTGTGTGTGGGCGTGGCCAAGATCAGTGGCGGGTTCAGGTTGAGAGACAACCATGATCCCCGGGACTTTCTCGATTCGCTGGAAGGTTTGGGCAGGCGCGCGAATGCGGCGCAACTGAACAGCTTTGAGGTGACCCCGGCGTTCGCTGCGGCGGTGATCGTGGCGCATCTGGCCGGCAATGCCGAACTGGTGACGATCAACGTGATGGCCGTGTTGTTCATTACAAGCCGCCTGCTCTACATCATTTGCTACCTGGCGGACTGGGCGACGCTGCGGTCGTTGATGTGGTTCGTGGGGATGGCGTTGGTCGTGAGTTTTTTTGTGGTGTCGGTCTGACAGATCTTCAGGGTTCTTGACGACCTCTTCGCGGGCAAGCCCGCTCCCACATTTTGATTTTCAGCGGACACAAAATCTGTGTTCGACGGTGATCCAGTATGGGAGCGGGCTTGCTCGCGAAAGCTGTCTGTCAGGCGATGCGGGACTCAAGGATTGGCTTTGACCGCATCCGCCACCTGCGGCACTTGCGGCAACACCGCACCTTTGGGCCAGAGCATCCAGATCTGCCCTTGCTGTTTCATGTCCCCGGCCAGTTGCCCGGCCGCATCGCCGGTGCCCCAGAACAGATCCGCCCGAACCTCGCCGGCAATGGCGCCGCCGGTGTCCTGTGCTGCCACGGGGCGCACCAGGGCCGTGCCGTCCGGTCTGGTGGTGGACAGCCACAACAGGCTGCCCAGCGGAATCACCTTGCGATCCACCGCCGCGCTGTAACCGGCGGTCAATGGTACGTTCAGCGAGCCGCGCGGACCTTCGTTGCTGTCCGGGTTGCGGGTGAAGAACACATAGCTGGGGTTGCTGCCGAGCAGTTCGGGAATGCGCGACGGATTGGCCTTGGCCCAGGTGCTGATGGCGCCCATGGTCACGTCCTCTTTTTTCAACTCTCCCTGTTCCACCAGCCAGCGGCCGATCGGTCGATACGGATGGCCGTTCTGATCGGCGTAGGCAATGCGCAACTGGCGACCACTGTCGAGCTGGATACGGCCCGAACCCTGGATTTGCAGGAACTGCAGGTTCATCGGATCGGTCAGCCAGGCCACGACCGGCGCCTTGACCCCTTTGCTCTCGATGGTTGCCGCATCGTCGTACGGCTTGAGCACGCGACCTTCGAGTCGCCCGCGCAGGCGCTTGCCCTTGAGTTCCGGGTAAATGCTGTCGAGGGCGACGATGATCATGTCTTCGGGGACGCCATAGACCGGGACATTCGCAACGCCGGTCTGGGTCAGACTGCCGGGGTAAACCGGTTCGTAGTAACCAGTGATCAAGCCGTTGGGGTTGTCGTTGGCGGCGCGCAGGCCATAGACATCGAGGTTCTGTTTGAGAAAGCCACGAATGTCGCTGGCGGTTTGCGGCACGTTGGCAGCTGCGGCGCAGGTGCCACCCCAGACCGGGTCGGCCTTGAGTCGGGTGCAGGCGCTGCGCCACGATCCGAAACCGGCGACCAGGTCGCTGTCGGACACAGCCGGCAGCGCCTCCCATGTGGCGCTGGAGTAGGTGGCCAGGGCGTGGGTTTTCGGTTGTTGTTTGTCGCCACCGGTGCAGCCTGCGAGCAGGGCCACCATCGGCAGGGTCCAGGCCAGGCTGTGACGCCAAGCCTTGAAACAGCTATTCATGGAGTGATTCCTTTGCCGGTTGCCTGAGCGCTCCATGTGCTCAAGCAACCCTTGTTGATAATAGGGCTATTGGTCTTTGCCGATGACGCGAGGATACTGGCCGCCGTTTCCCGTGACCTGAAGCCACCATGACTCTTAAAAGACTTTCTGTTGTATTGCTGGCCTGCCTGACGTTGACCGCTTGTGGCGGTGTCGACCCCAACTCGCCGCTCGGCCAACGCAAGGCCATTTTCAAGCAGATGCTCAAGACTGGCGAAGACCTGGGCGGCATGTTGCGTGGGCGCATTGCGTTCGATGGTCCGAAGTTCGCCGAGGGCGCGGTGAAGCTCGATGCGTTGTCCCGTGAGCCGTGGCAACATTTTCCGCAAGTGCGCGAGGAAGATCACACCAGCGCCAAGAGCGATGTCTGGGAGCAACAGACACGCTTTCAGGCAATGGCCCGCGACCTTGAAAGCGCCACCGGTGAATTGGTGATCGCCAGCCAGGTTCAACCCTACAAGGCCAGCAACCTGGGGCCGGCGGTGCAGAAAGTCGAAGATGCTTGCAGTGCTTGTCATAAGGCGTTTCGGGATCATTGATTGATGTTGTTCGGTCTGACGTCTTCGCGAGCAAGCCCGCTCCCACATTGAATTTCGGTTGGCACAAATGTTGTGTTCACTGAAGAACCAATGTGGGAGCGGGCTTGCTCGCGAAGGCTGCATCGGCAACACCGAAATCTATGTTCGTTATCTGTTCTTACTTATCCAGCTCATCCAATGCGTCCTGCAATTCCTTGCGAGCATCGGCGAGTTTGTCTTTGCGCTTGTTGATCCTGTCGGGGTCGCCTTTTTTCATGGCCTTGTCGAGGTCCGCCTGACGCGTGCTGACTTCGTGCCTGGCGTCGAGCACCTTGTTTTCCCGTTCTTTCTTCAGCGAGGCGTCGGTGCAGTTGGCTTCGACTTCACTCAGGGCTTTTTCCAGGCCTGCCTGCTGGTCGGCGTTACCGTGGACCTTGGCCAGTTCGATCTGGTTGACGATGCCTTGCTTCTTGGCCGCACAACCGGTCAGCCCAGGCGCTTCCTCGTCCGCCATCAACGGGGTGGCCAGCACGCTGCAAAGGGTCAACAGGGCGAGCGGTGAAAGAAATTTCATAAAAGCTCCATGTAGGAAAGCAAGCAGGCCAGTGTGGCAATGGCTTGTTGGAGCCCAGCGGTCCCATGGGGTTCCCGGTGGGCGCAGGGCTGGCAGCTAAAAGCCGTCAATCCCCGCATCACGTAACGTTTCACTCAAGGCCAGGACCTGCGGATCGCGGAAAAAAGCGCTCAGTTGCGCCGCGCGCCCTGGCCCGATACCGGCCTCGGCCCGCCATTGTTCGATGTCACGCTGCGCCAGTACCTGCCATGAGTCGCCGAGATGCGCCTGGCCTGTCGGCGGTAATCCCAAGGCTTTGAGCCAGTGTGCGAACGGTCGTTGCCGGGCCTGATTGAAGCCGTCTGCAAGACGAGCCGCACTGCGCTCGCCGAAACCGTCAATGGTAGCAAGCTCTTGGGTATCGAGGGTCAACCAATCCAGCAGACCTTTCAGGCGACCTGTTGCAAGAAGTCTTTCCCAAGTCCCCGGACCCACATTGGGCAGCGCCAGGCCTTGTTTGCTGCTGAGCCAGGTCAGACGCGCGAGAAACTGGCTCTCACAGCCCGGAGTCGGCTGCCAGCAACTCAATGGATGAAAGTCCTCTGCCAGCGGCGCGTTCAATTCGGCGCGTACGCTGCTGCGCAATACAACGCTATCGAGCCTGGGTATGGTCAGCCCGGCCAGGCTGATGGCGACCTGATCGCCCGGACGTATGTCCAGCGCCTGCCAGCGTTGCAACGAACCGACGCTGACGTGTTTGATCTGCCGGTCATCGAGCTGCACCGGGGCCAATTCAAGTACCGGAGTGATCCGTCCGGTCCGGCCGATTTTGAAGTGAACCTGGCGGACTTCGGCCAGAGCCTGGGCGAAGGGGTATTTCCAGGCGATGGCCCAGTAGGGTGACCTGGCCTGCCAGCGTTCGGCGGCTGGGCGCTGGTTCTGGCGCAGGACGATACCGTCGCTGGCAAAAGGCAGGGGGGAGCCATACCAGTGCTCGCGCCAGCGTTCGGCATCGACGATGGAGGCAATGGGCTGGCTGTATGCCGTAGTACTGGGGAAACCCAGCGCAGTCAACGCCGCTGCACGCTCGGGCACGCTCGCCGGCCCCTGGGGCCAGTCCCACACAAACAAGTCGATGTTGGCGGCCTGTTCGGCGCTCAAGACCTTGCGTGCCATCAGGCCGGCCACCGAGCTACGAGCATTGAGGCTGCCGGCTCTGGCCTGCACGTGATCGGTCAGGCGCCAATACAGTTCGCCTTGCACGATCAAGTCCCGGGCCTGCGATAGCCGTTGCGGGATGCCCGGAATCTGCCGTGCAGGAGCGGTCCAGTCCTGACCGCTCTCGCCGTCGCCTCGGCTGATTGCCTGGGTCAGCAGGCCGTTACGATAAACCAGGGTCACCGCCACGCCATCGATTTTAGGCTGGACCCAAACGTCCACCCGGTCACGCAGCCAGTTTTCCACGGCGGGCCGATCGTGCAGTTTGTCCAGGCCGGTGTGGGCGATCGGGTGGGGCAGCGTGCCGCGTGCAGTGCGCAAGGGGTCTGCGGACGGGCTCAGGTTGAAGCAGTGGCGCCATTGGGTGAGTTGCGCGCGGGACTGGTCGTAGAGTTCATCGGCGACCAGTGAGCGTCCCTGGCGGTGATAGCTGTCGTCCCAGCGGTCGATTTGTTGTTGCAGTTTATTGACTTCAATCAAGGCGCGTTCGGGTGGCCAGTCCGGGCACTCGGCGGCGCTGGCATTCAGACAGGCAAGGGTCAGCAGGGTGGCGAAAAACAGGCGCAGGTCGGGAAGCATCTTGAGCGTCCTTGCTCGGTGAGGTGCGTGAAGGCTAGGTCAGTATGGGGTGGTGCGGACAGGGGGTGTTTTGCCGGGTATTTCTGGTGGTTGCACTGGCCTCATCGCGAGCAAGCTCGCTCCCACAGTAGACGCTGGTGTTCTGACCAACTCAAACCCCTGTGGGAGCGGGCTTGCCCGCGAAGGCCGCGACGCGGTCTCAAGCGCAAGCCAATAAAAAGCCCCGCAAGGCGCGAACCGTGCGGGGCTTGGGGTGTTGCGGGGAAGTCTTACAGGCCGGCAGCAGAACGCAGGGCGTCGGCGCGGTCGGTTTTTTCCCAGGTGAACGTGGTGAAGGTGTCGTCACCCACGGTCTTGGTCGCCGGGGTGCGGCCGAAGTGGCCGTACGCAGCGGTTTCCTGATACATCGGGTGCAGCAGGTCGAGCATGGTGGTGATCGCGTATGGACGCAGGTCGAACACTTCGCGAACCAGTTTGACGATCTTGTCATCGCTGATCTTGCCGGTGCCGAAGGTGTTCAGCGAGATCGAAGTCGGCTGGGCAACACCGATCGCGTAGGACACCTGGATCTCGCAACGCTCGGCCAGGCCGGCGGCAACGATGTTCTTGGCCACATAACGACCGGCGTAGGCCGCCGAACGGTCAACCTTCGATGGATCTTTACCGGAGAACGCGCCACCGCCGTGACGGGCCATGCCGCCGTAGCTGTCGACGATGATCTTGCGACCGGTCAGGCCGCAGTCACCCACCGGGCCGCCGATGATGAACTGGCCGGTCGGGTTGATGTGGAACTGGGTGTCCTTGCTCAACAGTTCGGCAGGCAGCACGTGCTTGACGATCAGCTCCATTACGCCTTCGCGCAGGTCGTTGTACGACACTTCAGGGTTGTGCTGGGTCGACAGAACGACGGCGTCGATACCGACAACCTTGCCGTTTTCATAACGGCAGGTCACTTGCGACTTGGCGTCCGGGCGCAGCCAAGGCAGCAGGCCGGATTTACGGGCCTCGGCTTGCCTTTGCACAAGCTGGTGCGAGAAAGTGATCGGTGCAGGCATCAGCACGTCGGTTTCATTGCTGGCGTAGCCGAACATCAGACCCTGGTCGCCGGCGCCCTGATCTTCAGGCTTGGCACGGTCGACACCCTGGTTGATGTCTGGGGACTGCTTGCCGATGATGTTCATCACGCCGCAGGTCGCGCCGTCGAAGCCAACGTCGGAACTGGTGTAGCCGATGTTGGTGATCACGTCACGAACGATCTGCTCCAGGTCAACCCAGGCCGAAGTAGTGACTTCGCCGGCGATGATCGCCACGCCCGTTTTCACCAGAGTCTCGCACGCCACACGGGCGAACTTGTCTTCAGCAATGATGGCGTCCAGCACCGCATCAGAAATCTGGTCGGCGATTTTGTCCGGATGCCCTTCAGACACGGACTCGGAGGTGAAAAGGGAGTATTCGCTCATCTCGATGTTTTCCTGAAATTACCGATGGTGAGTGTCGCCAGCCGGTCGCTGAAAATGGCGGACCTGGATCTGGAAACCATTACGTAAGCCTACATAGAGGCTTTCCCCGGGAACGAGTCCCGCAGCGGTGGCCCAACGGGCCAGATCGTCCTGTTCAAACCCCAGCCAGAGATCACCGCAGGCCTCCTTGGCCCAACTCTGGTTGTGGCTACATAACTCTGTCACTAGCAGGCTACCGCCTGATTGCAGCAAATTGGCCATGTGCTTGAGCGCATCGGCCGGCGCGGCAAAATGGTGCAGCACCATGTTCAGTACAACGCAATCGGCCTTGAGGCTGACGCCGTTCAATGCATCGGCCAGTTGCAGGCTAACGTTAGTCAGCTTGTCGCGATCGCACACCTGGCGCGCCAGTTCGAGCATCGCGCTGCTGTTGTCCAGCGCCGTGACTTGCGCGAAGCGGCGCGCCAGTTCCGGCAGGAATGCGCCGTCTCCGGGGCCGACTTCAATGGCCGTGGCGTCTTTGTCGAAGCTCAGTTTGTCGAGCAGGGCCACCACGCTTTCGCGGTATTGCGGCAGGCCGGCGATCAAGTCTTGCTGGGCGCGAAACTTCTCCGCCACCCGTGAGAAAAAGTCCTGGCTGGCGGCCGCCCGTTGCCCATGGACCTGTGCGATGCGCGACTGAACGTCGGCCGGCAGCGTCAGGTTGTCCACTTCTTCGAGCAGTGCTGCGTGTAGTTTGCCGCCCAGCAGTTCGGTGTGGGGCAGGGCGCGACGGTAGAAAATCGCGTTGCCTTCGCGGCGCGTCGCCACCAGGTCGGCCTGGGCCAGTACCTTGAGGTGGTGGCTCATGCCTGACTGGCCGATGCCGAAGATCTGCGCCAGTTCCAGTACGCCGAACGAGTCGTTGGCCAGTGCGCGCAATACATTCAACCGCAGAGGATCGCCGCCAGCCTTGCACAAGGCTGCCAGCTCATCGCAATCGTCATGTTGAATGGAGGGCACGCGTAAATTCATAAGGCCGGCAGTCTAGTCACGGGCCGAAGGCATCGCAAGAGCAATATCAAAAAGTTTTGATATTGCTCGATAGATGGCACTTCTTGACGTTAGCTTCTGTCAACAAACGGATGGCGGAAAGGTTTCATCAAGCGAAACCGTCGTTATCCATTGGAAAAACGCCTTCAGATGACTATCTGTCATTGCCCCGAAGCGTCCCGGTGAGGGAAAATGCTCGCCTTTTTTCCGTTTCGTTTTATTCAAGCCCCCAGGAGAACAGCGATGCCTAGCCGTCGTGAGCGTGCCAACGCCATTCGTGCCCTCAGCATGGATGCCGTGCAAAAAGCCAACAGCGGCCATCCCGGTGCCCCGATGGGTATGGCGGATATCGCCGAGGTACTTTGGCGCGACTACCTCAAGCACAACCCGAGCAATCCATCGTTCGCCGATCGTGACCGCTTCGTGCTGTCCAACGGCCACGGCTCGATGCTGATCTACTCGCTGCTGCACCTGACCGGCTACGACCTGTCGATCGACGACCTCAAGCAGTTCCGTCAACTGCACAGCCGTACCCCGGGCCACCCGGAACTCGGCTACACCCCGGGCGTAGAAACCACCACCGGTCCACTGGGTCAGGGCCTGGCCAACGCCGTGGGCTTTGCCCTGGCTGAAAAAGTCATGGCAGCGCAGTTCAACCGTCCTGGCCACAACATCGTCGACCACCACACCTATGTGTTCCTGGGTGATGGCTGCATGATGGAAGGCATTTCCCACGAAGTCGCTTCCCTGGCCGGTACCCTGGGCCTGGGCAAACTGATCGCCTTCTACGATGACAACGGCATCTCCATCGATGGCGAAGTCGAAGGCTGGTTCACCGACGACACGCCAAAGCGTTTTGAGTCCTACAACTGGCAAGTGATCCGCAATGTCGACGGTCACGACCCGGAAGAGATCAAGACGGCGATCGACACTGCACGCAAAAGCGATCAGCCAACCCTGATCTGCTGCAAGACCACCATCGGTTTCGGTTCGCCGAACAAGCAAGGCAAGGAAGATTGCCACGGCGCCCCACTGGGCGACGCGGAAATTGCCCTGACCCGTGCGGCGCTGAAATGGAATCACGGTCCGTTCGAAATCCCGGCCGATATCTACGCCGAGTGGGACGCCAAGGAAGCCGGTCGCGCCGTGGAAGCCGAGTGGGATCAGCGTTTCGCTGCCTACTCCGCAGCATTCCCGGCCGAAGCCAACGAACTGGTGCGTCGTCTGAGCGGTGACCTGCCGGCTGACTTCAGTGAAAAAGCCTCGGCCTACATCGCCGAAGTGGCTGCCAAAGGCGAAACCATCGCCAGCCGTAAAGCCAGCCAGAACGCCCTGAACGCGTTCGGCCCGCTGCTGCCTGAGTTCCTCGGCGGTTCGGCTGACCTGGCCGGTTCCAACCTGACCCTGTGGAAAGGCTGCAAAGGCGTTACCGCCGAAGACGCCAGCGGCAACTACATGTACTACGGCGTGCGCGAGTTCGGCATGACCGCGATCATGAACGGCGTCGCCCTGCACGGCGGCCTGGTGCCTTACGGCGCGACTTTCCTGATGTTCATGGAATATGCCCGCAACGCAGTGCGCATGTCGGCCCTGATGAAGCAGCGTGTGATCCACGTCTACACCCACGACTCCATCGGTCTGGGCGAAGACGGCCCGACTCACCAGCCAATCGAGCAACTGGCCAGCCTGCGCTGCACGCCGAACCTCGACACCTGGCGTCCGGCCGACGCCGTTGAATCGGCAGTGAGCTGGAAGTCCGCACTGGAGCGCAAGGACGGTCCTTCGGCCCTGATCTTCTCCCGTCAGAACCTGCAGCACCAAACCCGCAATGCGATTCAGATCGAAGAGATCGCCCGTGGCGGTTACGTGTTGAAGGACTGCGCAGGCGAACCTGAGCTGATTCTGATCGCCACCGGTTCCGAAGTGGGTCTGGCGGTTCAGGCTTACGACAAGCTGACCGAGCAGGGCCGCAAGGTTCGCGTGGTTTCCATGCCGTGCACCAGCGTGTTCGATGCCCAGGACGCCGGCTACAAGCAATCGGTCTTGCCGTTGCAGGTCAGCGCCCGTATCGCCATCGAGGCTTCCCATGCGGACTACTGGTACAAGTACGTGGGCCTGGAAGGTCGCGTGATCGGCATGACCACCTACGGCGAGTCGGCACCTGCGCCGGCCTTGTTCGAAGAGTTCGGCTTCACCCTGGAAAACATCCTGGGTCAGGCTGAAGAGCTGCTGGAAGACTGATCCAGAAAAGATGTCGTCTGGACTGACGTCTTCGCGAGCAAGCCCGCTCCCACAGGGGATTTGTTGTGTGACACAGACAGTGTTCACAACTCTGACCCAATGTGGGAGCGGGCTTGCTCGCGAAAGCGATAGCCCGGACGCCATCGCACTAACGGATTCACCACGGTAATCGAGAACCCCATGCCTCAACCGCGTCCTTACAAAGTTGCACTCAACGGCTACGGCCGGATTGGTCGTTGCGTCTTGCGTGCGTTGTTCGAGCGAGGCGAAAAGGCCGGGTTCGAGATTGTCGCGATCAACGATCTGGCGGACATGGCCAGCATCGAATACCTGACACGTTTCGACTCCACCCACGGGCGTTTTCCCGGTGAGGTGAAAGTCGAAGGCGATTGTCTGCATATCAATGGCGACTGCGTGAAGGTCCTGCGCAGTGCCACCCCCGAAGGCATCGATTGGGCGTCCCTGGGCGTCGATCTGGTGCTGGAGTGCTCCGGCGCTTATCACACTCGCGAAGACGGCCAGCGTTTCCTCGACGCCGGCGCCCCGCGTGTGCTGTTTTCCCAGCCGATGGCCAGCGAGACGGACGTCGACGCGACCATCGTCTACGGCGTGAACCAGGATTGCCTGACTGGCGACGAGTTGCTGGTGTCCAACGCGTCCTGCACCACCAACTGCGGCGTGCCGCTGTTGCGCCTGCTGAACCAGGCCATTGGTCTGGATTACGTGTCGATCACCACCATTCACTCGGCGATGAACGATCAGCCGGTCATCGATGCCTATCACCACGAAGACCTGCGCCGTACCCGTTCGGCGTTCCAGTCGGTGATTCCGGTGTCCACCGGTCTGGCGCGTGGTATCGAACGCCTGCTGCCGGAACTTGCCGGACGAATTCAGGCCAAAGCCGTGCGGGTGCCGACGGTCAACGTGTCCTGCCTCGATATCACGATGCAGACCGCCACCGCGACCGACGCCACCGAGGTCAACCGGATCCTGCGCGAAGCCGCCACCAGCGGCCCGCTCAAAGGCCTTCTGGCTTATACCGAGTTACCTCACGCAAGCTGTGATTTCAACCATGACCCACATTCGGCGATCGTCGATGCCAGTCAGACCCGCGTTTCCGGCCCACGGCTGGTGAACATCCTGGCCTGGTTCGACAACGAATGGGGTTTTGCCAACCGAATGCTGGACGTTGCAGAACACTATCTGCAAACAGCAACTTCAAAAAAACCGTAGGAAGTGCGACCCATGACCGTGTTGAAGATGTCCGACCTCGATCTGCAAGGTAAGCGCGTATTGATCCGCGAAGACCTCAACGTCCCAGTCAAGGACGGTGTAGTCACCAGCGATGCGCGTATCCTGGCCTCGCTGCCGACCATCAAGCTGGCCCTGGAAAAAGGCGCGGCCGTGATGGTCTGCTCGCACCTTGGCCGTCCGACCGAAGGCGAGTTCTCGGCCGAGAACAGCCTCAAGCCGGTTGCCGACTACCTGAGCAAGGCCTTGGGCCGCGAGGTGCCACTGGTGGCTGACTACCTGGGCGGCGTCGACGTGAAAGCCGGCGACATCGTGCTGTTCGAAAACGTGCGCTTCAACAAAGGCGAGAAAAAGAACGCCGACGAACTGGCCCGGCAATACGCCGCCCTGTGCGACGTGTTCGTGATGGACGCCTTCGGCACCGCTCACCGTGCCGAGGGTTCGACCCACGGCGTGGCCAAGTTCGCCAAAGTCGCTGCCGCGGGCCCGCTGCTGGCCGCTGAACTGGACGCACTGGGCAAAGCCCTGGGCGCCCCGGCCCAGCCAATGGCAGCCATCGTCGCCGGCTCCAAGGTGTCGACCAAACTCGACGTGCTGAACAGCCTGAGCCAGATCTGCGACCAGTTGATCGTTGGCGGCGGTATTGCCAACACCTTCCTGGCCGCTGCCGGTCACCCGGTCGGCAAATCCCTGTACGAGCCGGACTTGCTGGACACTGCTCGCGCCATCGCCGCCAAGGTCAGCGTGCCGCTGCCAGTGGACGTGGTGGTTGCCAAGGAATTCGCCGAAACCGCCGCTGCGACCGTCAAGCTGATCGCTGACGTCGCTGCCGACGACATGATCCTGGACATCGGCCCGCAGACCGCCGCCAACTTCGCCGAACTGCTGAAGTCGTCGCAAACCATTCTGTGGAACGGTCCGGTCGGTGTGTTTGAATTCGACCAGTTCGGCAATGGCACCAAAGTGCTGGCCCAGGCCATCGCAGACAGCGCGGCGTTCTCCATTGCCGGCGGTGGCGACACCCTGGCTGCCATCGACAAATATGGCGTGGCCGAGCAGATCTCCTACATTTCTACCGGCGGTGGCGCGTTCCTCGAATTCGTTGAAGGCAAAGTGCTGCCAGCCGTTGAA
This sequence comes from Pseudomonas sp. GW821-FHT02A08, assembly GCF_059422045.1. Taxonomy (NCBI): domain Bacteria; kingdom Pseudomonadati; phylum Pseudomonadota; class Gammaproteobacteria; order Pseudomonadales; family Pseudomonadaceae; genus Pseudomonas; species Pseudomonas sp. GW821-FHT02A08. The sequence continues at coordinate 187,622 of NZ_JBWKWD010000005.1, read as the reverse complement.
GTCCTGGAAAGCCGGGCCAAGGCCTGAGGGTCGCCCGTTTGACCAGGCAGGGAGTGTTGAAATGGTCAAGACGTTAGCGCTGTTGATCGTCGCGGGTTCGCTGGCGGCGTGCGGGAGTAACCCGAAGGCCACTGCGGAACCGGCGCCGTCCGAGTCGGAAAAAGGCTGCTACCAGGCCGACTGGCAGGCCGAAACCAATCCGGTGCTCAACAAGCGCTCCGGGCCCGAGGGCCTGGACAAATACGAGACCCAGACACCCGCCAAGGAACATGGCTGCCCTTGACGGGTCTGACTCATTACTCAGGGCTGGCGGCGTGCGCCGCCAGTCGAGGGACACGGATGAAAGGTTTTATCGCCGTTACGGCGCTGGCGCTGTTGGCCGGTTGTGCTCAGATGAATCAGTTGAACCCGTTCCAGTCGTCCGCACCTGTGGATAACTGGACCACCTGGACCTGCGACAGCCAGGCCAAAGTGCTGTGGCGCTACACCGACGACAGCCTTAGGGAAGTCGACGTGCGCCTGGGCGGTGCCGATCAGGTCTACCGCCTGAAGCAGGAACCGGGTGCATCGGGTTCGCTGTACAGCAATGACATGCTGGCGTTTCACATAAAAGGTGAGGAAGGCCTGGTTTACTGGGTCGCCACCAATGATTTGATCGGCCGTGGCTGTAAGGCTGGGTAACACGATTGATTTGACGTACAGAGATCCAAATGTGGGAGCGGGCTTGCTCCGGGCGGCGTTCCGACGAAAGCGGTGGATCAGCTTGCATAGATGTTGAATGTTGAGCCGCATTCGTCGGAACGCCGCCCGGAGCAAGCCCGCTCCCACAAGGGTTCTGTGCAGTTGTTGAGATATTGGCATCACCCGAATTCGCAGCCCGGGCCTAACCCCCGATCTGCAATAACTTGAATAGCCGCCGCCGCTCCGGCAGGCTGGCACGATTAACGACCCTCAACCGGGAGAGACACACACAATGGCACTTATCAGCATGCGCCAGATGCTGGACCACGCAGCCGAGTTCGGCTACGGCGTTCCAGCCTTCAACGTCAACAACCTTGAGCAGATGCGCGCCATCATGGAAGCCGCTGACAAGACTGACTCCCCGGTGATCGTCCAGGCTTCGGCCGGTGCTCGCAAATACGCCGGCGCACCGTTCCTGCGTCACCTGATCCTGGCAGCCATCGAAGAGTTCCCCCACATCCCGGTGTGTATGCACCAGGACCACGGCACCAGCCCTGACGTCTGCCAGCGCTCCATTCAACTGGGCTTCAGCTCGGTGATGATGGACGGTTCTCTGGGCGAAGACGGCAAGACCCCGACCGACTACGACTACAACGTGCGCGTGACCCAGCAGACCGTGGCCATGGCTCACGCCTGCGGTGTTTCGGTAGAAGGCGAGTTGGGCTGCCTGGGTTCGCTGGAAACCGGCATGGCCGGTGAAGAAGACGGCATCGGCGCCGAAGGCGTTCTGGATCACAGCCAGATGCTGACCGACCCGGAAGAAGCTGCTGACTTCGTAAAACGCACTCAGGTCGATGCCCTGGCCATCGCCATCGGCACTAGCCACGGCGCCTACAAGTTCACCAAGCCGCCTACCGGCGACGTGTTGGCGATCGACCGTATCAAAGAGATCCACAAGCGTATTCCGAACACTCACCTGGTGATGCACGGTTCGTCTTCGGTTCCGCAAGAGTGGCTGGCGATCATCAACCAGTACGGCGGCGACATCAAGGAAACCTACGGCGTACCGGTTGAAGAAATCGTCGAAGGCATCAAGCACGGCGTGCGCAAGGTCAACATCGACACCGACCTGCGTCTGGCATCCACTGGCGCAATGCGTCGCCTGATGGCCACCAACCCGAGCGAGTTCGACCCGCGTAAGTTCTTCGGCGCCACTGTCACCGCCATGCGCGACGTGTGTATCGCTCGCTACGAAGCCTTCGGCACTGCCGGCAACGCTTCGAAGATCAAGGCGATCTCGCTGGAAGGCATGTATCAGCGTTACCTGAAAGGTGAGTTGAACGCCAAGGTCAACTAAGACCGGGCGTTGAGCTTCATCAATAAAAAACCCGCCGAAAGGCGGGTTTTTTGTGGGCGATGATCCATCATCGACGCGGTCAGTGTGGGAGCGGGCTTGCTCGCGAAAGCGGTGTGTCATTCAACGTTAATGTTGCCTGACATTACGCCTTCGCGAGCAAGCCCGCTCCCACAGGGTCAACGGTGCCTCGACATCATTGATTGTGATCGATATCCAGCTTGCTGAAGGTCACTTTGCCGCCTTCAGTGGTGTACCCGGTGTTGTCCTGTACATAGACCCCGGCCTTGAAGTACAGCGGTTTGTCGCGCCAGGTTTCGCTGATTTGCGTATCCCATTGATAACCTGCCGCGCTGATGCCCAAGGCGCCACCGGGGCTGAGGTGAATGAGGTAGTTGAACTCCTGGTCGAGTTTCACCCCCGTCGCAACGATGATCACCCGGCTTGTATCGTCATAGGGATGCATACGGACCTTGGCGACGATATTGCCGGTGCCTGTACTGGTTTTGTATTGGTATTCGACCTTCACCAGGGGTTTCTGGCTTTGATAGGCATGGATCTGGCCAATGACGATCTTCCCGGAACTCGGCACCTGATTTACTGCCAGAGTGGCATACAACAAATTGTCGGCCTCCGGGTAATACCAGTTTTTCAACGTGCCGTTGCTGTAGGTTTCACGCAATTCGGTGCGTGGATAAATCGCGTTTTCGGTACGGGAGCCGGTCACGGGCGACCAGAAAAACAATGTGCCGGTGTCGGAATGGAAGTATTGATCCTTGAAGCCGTCCACCAATTTGGCGGTTTCGACGGTGTACGGCGGGCTGCCGACGGGAACGCTGAGGTTCCATGTTGCGAGATCGATCATGTCGGTTCTTCCACTTGATTGATGCTGCACGGGGGTGCCAGAAGCTCTAGACCGCACCTTTGGGGCGGCCTTTATAATCGTAGCGGGACATTTTGTTAATGCCCGCCTGACGGGTGGTTGACGTCAACATCCTGTCGAAATGCCAGCTTCCGGGTTTTCATCGGACTGAGCATTCGACCGTTAGTCGGTAAAAAGACACAATGATTAAATGATGGCTCACTGACACCTTCTGCTTTCGCAGAACGGGGTCTAGAGTGAAAGCACAGTATTTGTCCGGTTTTCACGAGAAACCGGCCTGACACCCCGCAATTAGAGAAGCAGCATGGAATGCGCGCAACCCACGCCAGTAGAAGGCGGCTCAACCCTTTTAGTCGTCGACGATTACCCTGAAAACCTGATCAGCATGCGCGCGTTGTTGCAGCGCCAGGGCTGGCGGGTCATTACTGCCACCTCGGGCTTCGAGGCCCTCGGCTTATTGCTTGAACACGATATAGACCTGGTGCTGCTGGACGTGCAGATGCCGGGCATGGACGGTTATGAAGTGGCGCGCCTGATGCGCGGTAGCCAGCGGACCCGTCTGACGCCGATCATTTTCCTGACCGCCAACGAACAGTCCCAGGACGCCGTGATCAAGGGCTATGCCAGTGGTGCGGTGGATTACCTGTTCAAACCGTTCGACCCACAGGTCTTTACCCCCAAGGTCCAGGCGTTGCTTGAACACCAGCGTAACCGCCGGGCCCTGCAGCGCCTGAGTCATGATCTGGAAGCCGCCCGTGCCTTTAATGCGTCGGTGCTGGAAAACGCGGCCGAAGGCATTCTGGTATTGGGAGAGGACGGTCTGATTCGATTTGCCAATCCGGCGATCTCACGGTTGCTCAATGCCCCTGTGCAGGAACTGCAAGGCAAGGAGTTTCTGGACTACCTGCAAAAACCGCATATCCCGATCTGGGCCGATTCCGAGTTGCTTGCCGGATACAAACGCGGCGAAACCCTGCGCCTGCACGATGCCCAGCTGCGAACCGCGCCCGGCCAGCAGGTGCCGGTGGCCTTGTCCTGCGCGCCATTGCCCGCCGAGCAACACGCGATGGTCGTGACCGTGCTGGACATGTCGGTGGTGCGCCATCTGCATCAGCAACTGGAATTTCAGGCGGTCACCGATCCGCTGAGCGGATTGCTCAACCGCCGGGGTTTCTACCAGACCGTAGAGAACCTGCTGCTGCGCGGTGAGCGATCCGACAGTTCCTGGGTCTTGATGTACCTGGACCTCGACGGCTTCAAGCGAGTCAATGATTCCCTCGGGCACGATGCCGGCGATCGGGTGCTGCGCTGGGTTTCCGAACAGTTGAAGGCTTGTCTGCGGCCCTTCGACATCCTGGCGCGGATAGGCGGCGACGAATTCACCGCGCTGCTGGATCTGGAGTTCCCCGAGCAGGCGGCGAAGATTGCCGAGAAGCTCATTGAGCGAGTGTCGATCTGTCAGCAGATCGACGGCCTCGATATCGCTCTGGGTGCCAGCATCGGCATTGCCACGTTCCCGGATTGTGGGGCCAATCTCGACGGGATGCTTCGGGCGGCCGATATCGCCATGTATGAAGCCAAGCGTGCCGGCCGCCAGCAGTATCGCTTCTACGATCACGAAATGAACGGCCGGGCGCGCACGCGGCTGATGCTGGAAGAAAGTGTTCGCACGGCCATTGAGAACCGGGATTTCAATCTGGTGTATCAGCCTCAGGTTGCGATTGCCGACGGGCGGATTCGTGGCTTCGAGGCCTTGCTGCGCTGGCAGCATCCGAGCGTTGGCGATGTCCCTCCAGGGCTGTTTTTGCCATTGCTGGAGGAAGCGCGGCTGATCAGTCGCCTGGGCAGCTGGATCTACCATCGCGGCGCCGGGCAACGCAAAGCCTGGGAATCCCTGTTTGCCGAGGACCTGGTGCTCGGCGTCAGCTTGAGCAGTACGCAGTTCGGCTTGCCCAATCTGGTCACCGAGTTGCGCCAGGTGCTGGAGCGCCATGGCCTGCAACCGCATCATCTGGAAGTCGAGGTCACGGAAGAGGCCTTGACGCACAACCCCGAAGAAGCCCGCAAGCAATTGCGCCTGCTGCACAGTCTGGGCGTACGAGTGGCATTGGATGACTTCGGGGCCGGCCCTTGTTCCCTGAGCCACTTGCGCGACCTGGCGCTGGATACCCTCAAGATCGACCGTCATTTGATCGCCCGGCTGCCGGAGTCGGCAAAGGATGCGGCGCTGGTGCGCAGTGTGATCGACCTGTGTAAGCAGTTCGGGATGCTGGTGATTGCCGAAGGGGTGGAGACCGTCGCGCAGTATGAATGGTTGCAAGCCAATGGCTGTGAGTATGTGCAAGGTTTTCTGGTAGCCCGGCCGATGATGGCCGAAGACACGGGGGCCTTTGTCCAGCCGTTTGACTGGAGCGCGCTGGCTCGCTGAATTCGCTACACTGGCGACCTTTTAGTGACCTGTAATGCCGCCCCGATGACCGCGTTGAAATATCTCCAGGCTTATCCCGCTACCCTGCAGGATCAGGTGCGCCAGCTGATCGCCGACGGTCGGCTGGGCGATTACCTGAGCCAGCGTTACCCGCAAAAACACGGGGTGCAGAGCGACAAGGCGCTGTACACCTATGCCCTGGACCTCAAGCAGGAATACCTGCGTAATGCCCCGGCCATCGACAAGGTGCTGTTCGACAACCGTCTGGACCTGACCCACCGTGCCCTTGGCCTGCACACCACGATCTCCCGGGTGCAGGGTGGCAAGCTCAAGTCCAAGAAAGAAATCCGCATCGCTTCGCTGTTCAAGGAAGCGCCTTCCGAATTCCTGAAAATGATCGTGGTGCATGAGCTGGCGCACTTCAAGGAATCGGACCACAACAAGGCATTCTACAAACTGTGCGAGCACATGCTGCCGGGTTATCACCAGGTGGAATTTGATGTGCGGGTGTACCTGACGTGGCGGGATCTGTAGGCGCTGCCGCAGGCTGCGATCTTATAAGGAGCATCAGATGGACGTGAGCAAGACCAAGAGCAGCTTCTACCGCCGGTTGTACGTGGCGTACCTGATCGACAGCGGGCTGGCCAGCAGCGTCCCGACGCTGACCGAGGTCACCGGCATGCCCCGGCGCACGGCACAGGACACCATCGCGGCGCTGGCGGATCTGGACATCATTTGTGAGTTCGAGCAGGAGGAAGGTGCGCGCAACCATGCGGGGCGCTATCGGATTCGCGAGTGGGGGGCGATTGATCGCGGTTGGATCGAGCGTAATCTGCGGCAGATCAAGGCGGTGCTGGAGTATCCCTGAAATCTTTCAGTGGTTTGACTGACGCCTTCGCGAGCAAGCCCGCTCCCACACTGGAATGCGGTCTCCTGTGGGAGCGGGCTTGCTCCGGGCGGCGTTCCGACGAAGAGGCCCTTACGGACGACGCATGCCAATGTGTGGAATACCATCTTCCACATACTCCTCACCCGCCACGACAAACCCATAGCGCCCGTAATACCCCTGCAAATGCGCCTGGGCCGAAAGGTAGACCGGCAGGCCTGGCCAGTACTTCTCGATCTGTTTCAACGCCTGATCCATCAGCTCATGCCCAAGGCCCGTGCCACGTGCCTGCGGGGCAACGATCACACGCCCGATCACCACGTCGCCGCCCTGTGATTGCGGGTCGAGCAGGCGCAGGTAGGCCACCAACTGGTTACCGTCCCAGGCCATCACGTGGCAGGTGTCGCCTTCCAGGTCCTGGCCATCAATATCCTGATAAACGCACTTTTGCTCGATGACGAACACTTCTGCGCGCAACTGCAAAATGGCGTACAGCTGCTCCTTGCCCAGGTCACTGTGGTGTTTGCAGATCCAATCGACTGTCATGTTTTGATTCCCTGAAAACGTCGTTCCGATACTAAGCGCACTCACGCCAGAAGTCTTTATGGCGGGAGAATCTGTGATAAAGGCCAAAATGCCATCATTCATTTTTCGCGCGGATGTCTTCTTTGTGTAATCTGGATCGAAGCGCTGTGCTATGGCTTCGATGAGCTAATGTTGAGTACCCGGGCCTCGCCGGTACAGGGGCTTTGGGGTTTTGGCTGAAAACACGTCGGGCAACCCGCCCGCTAAGGATTTCTGGCATGCCGCGAATGCATCGAGCTTTTGCCTTGATTGGATTGCTGTTGCTGGTTCAGGGAGCGGCAGCGGAAAAGCTGCGGCTGGTCGCTGATGTCTGGCCACCCTTTACCGATGCCACGCTCGTCAACGGTGGTCTGGCGACGGACATAGTCAGTACCGCGCTCGCCAGGGCCGGCTATGCCAGTGAATTCGAGCAAGTGCCCTGGGCACGGGCCTTGATGGGATTGGGCGAGGGCCGATACGACGTGCTGGTCAACGCCTGGTACTCGGAGGAACGGACCAGGCTTGGCCAGTTCTCCGGCGAGTACCTGCTCAATCGCGTGCGCTTTCTCAAGCGCAAAGACTCGCCCATCGAATTCAACAACCTGCAGCAATTGCACACCTATCCGATTGCCATCGTGCGTGGATACGCTTATTCGCCCCCGTTCGACAACGACGACTCATTGCAGAAAATCCCCGTGCACAGTTTCGCCATGGCGGTGCGCATGCTCGCGGCCGACCGGGTCAAGCTGACACTGGAAGATGAATTCGTCGCCCGCTACTACCTGGCCCGTGAGTCGCCCAAGGTGCGAAACGCCGTGGAATTCCTGCCCAAGCCATTAAGCGAGAACAGCCTGCATATCATGGTCAGCCTGAAGAATCCCGAGCATGCGCGGATCGTCGCCGGTTTCGACCGGGAGATCGCGGCGATGAAGGTGGACGGGAGTTATGACAAGTTGATGAAGCAGCATGGGATGTGAGTGGACAGATCTGGGTTCTGCGCTGTTGTTGATGGCCTCTTCGCGGGCAAGCCCGCTCCCACAGGGGTTCTGTGAGCGACGTAAATCCAGTGTGGGAGCGGGCTTGCCCGCAAAGGGGCCCGCTCAGACAACGCAGATCTCATTCCTCACTGGTGTCCTTGATGAGATGCGCCGCCAATGTCCTCAACGGCCCCAACTGCCGGCAGATCAGCGCCAGTTGCGTCTGCACCAACCGCTGACCCTCATCGATTTCATCCGGCATCTGTTCCAGTTCATTGGCCAGTGCCTCTTCTTCATCGCTCTGAATCTCGATCGAAGACTTGCTCGCCAGCCCTTGGGCGATTGCGTCGATGCTGGCGGCCAGTTTCGCCCCGGCCCCTTCGATCAAGTGCTCGCGTACGTCCGCCGGCAGCTGGGTTTCCCGGTGCGCGCCAAGGCCCGACAGGTAGCTGAGCAGCGTGTGTGACAGCACCAGGAAGCGGAAACCCACGTCCGCTTCTTTTCGGAAATGCCCTGGCTCCATCAGCATGTTGGCCAGCGTGGTCGACAGCGCAGCGTCGGCGTTGTGCGCGTTGCGGCGAGCCAGGCGGTAAGCCAGGTCGTCGCTTTTGCCCGCCGCGTATTGCTGCATGATCTGGCGCAGGTAAATGCTGTTGCAGGCCAGGGTGTTGGCCAGCACCTTGTTCAGGCGTCGGCCCTGCCAGTCCGGGAGGAACAGGAACACCGCCAACCCGGCGATCAGGCTGCCGAGCAAAGTATCGAACAGCCGTGGCAGGAACAGCCCGTAACCGTCACCCACCTGGTTGAAGCAGAACAGCACCATCAGGGTGATCGCGGCCGTCGCCAGGGTGTAGCGGGTGGTGCGATTGGTAAAGAACACCACCCCGGCGGCAATGGCGAAACACGACTGGATCAGCGGGTTCGGGAACAGGTCGAACAGCGCCCAGGCCAGGGTCAGGCCGATGGCGGTGCCGATGATCCGCTGACCGAGTTTGCGGCGGGTGGCGCCGTAGTTCGGCTGGCAGACGAACAGCGTGGTGAGGATGATCCAGTAGCCTTGGGACGGGTGAATCAAATGCACCATGGCGTAGCCGATGCTCAACGCCAGGGGCAATCGAAGGGCATGGCGGAACAGCAGCGAGGTCGGCGTCAGCTGCGTGCGCAAGCGAAGCCACACGTCCTTGAGGCTGCGCGGCGAACGGTCGAGCAGGCTGCTGTCGGTGGCGTCGGCCAGGGCGTCGGGGTTACTGGCATCGCTGAGCAGGCGGTCGAGAGTACCGAGGTTGGCCGCCAGTGCCCGCAGTGAACGCAGCAAGCCGCGCCAGGCCGGGTTGCTCTGGATGCGCAGGTGTTCGAGGGAGGCATCGAGGTCGCTCAGGGCTTCGGCGAAACTGGCGTCATAGGTGAACGGCTGGCGCATCTGGATCGATTCGGCCAGGGCCCGGCAGGCCTTGCCTTGCTGGCGCAGCAGGCGTTGGCAGCGGAACAGCACGTCGCTGTGGAAGAAGGCATCGGCCAGGGCGTTGTAAGGGTAGTGCGACGAACTGGCGCGTTCGTGGATGTCCTGGGCGAGGAAGTACAGTTTCAGATAGCGGCTGACTTTCGACCCCGGGCGACCGTTGCCGACCCGATGCAGGATGATCTCCTTGGCGGCATTCAATGCCGCCACCACCCGGCCGTTCTGCTGGGCCAATTCCAGGCGCCGCGCCTCCACGTCCATCTGCCGGATCGGCTCGAACAGCGAGGATTTGAGCTTCAGGTAAAAGCCCAGTTCGCGGAACAGGCGTGCCAGGCTCTGTTGCACCGGCTGATTGGAAAACAGCGCCTGCCACAACACCGAGAGCACGCCGTACCAGGCTGCGCCGGCCACCAGCAGCAACGGCTCGTGCCAGACATCGGTGACCGCACCGCCACGCTGGTCCACGCCGATCATGGTGTAGACCGACAGGATCAACGTCGCCGAGGCAATCGCGCCATAGCGCTCGCCCAAGGCGCCGAGCATGGTCAGGCAGAACGCGGCCAGGGCGAAGGCGATGATAAACAGCGAGGGGTAGGGAAAGAGCAGTTCAACGGAAAGGGCGGCAACCGCGAAACACACCAGCGTCACGGCCAGCGCGTTGAGACGGCCCTGCCAGCTGTCGTCGGTCTCGGCCAGGGCACTGGCGATAATCCCCAGGAACAACGGGATCAACAGGCCCATTTCATCCTGATACCAACACAGCGCCATGGTGCCGGTCAGGGCAATGAATACCCGTACGCTGTAGCTGAATTTATCCAGCGCCCAAAGGCGACGCAGAGACTGGCGGAACGAAGTCGATGACATGAAATGCGAAGGCCTTCCGAGGCAATGACGCTAAATTGAGCCACTAATGACGCCGACGCAATGGCGCCGATCACATCAGACAGCAAAATCTGTTCCTTTGAGCTTCACGCATGACAAATGTGGGAGCGGGCTTGCTCGCGAATACAATCTGTCAGCCGATATCTCTGCCGACTGACACACCGCCTTCGCGAGCAAGCCCGCTCCCACATTTTGATTTGTGTTTGTCAGACGTACTGCGCGGCGGCGTAACCGGAAGCCCACGCCCACTGGAAGTTGAACCCGCCCAGATGTCCGGTCACATCCAGCACTTCACCGATAAAATACAGCCCCGGGCTTTTCAGCGATTCCATGGTCTTGGACGACACTTCATTGGTGTTGACGCCGCCCAGGGTCACTTCGGCGGTGCGATAGCCTTCGGTGCCGGCGGGCACGACTTTCCAGCTCGCCAGTTTCTCTGCGATATCGGCCAGTTCCGCGTGGGTGTACTGCTTCATCGGTTTGGAGACGAACCAGTTGTCCGCCAGCAGGTTGGCCATCTTCTTGGTGAAGATTTCACCGAGCAGGGTTTTCAGCTCGCTGTTGGGGCGTTCGGCCTGTTGCTGTTGCAGCCAGCTCGGTACGTCGTGATCCGGCAGCAGGTTGATCTCGACGGTATCGCCGGATTCCCAGAACGACGAGATCTGCAAAATCGCCGGGCCGCTGAGGCCGCGGTGGGTGAAGAGGATGTTCTCGCGAAAGCTCTGGTCGTTGCAGCTCACCAGGCAATCCACCGAGGTACCGGACAGCTCGGTGCACAAGGCCTTGAGCTGATCGGTGATGGTGAATGGCACCAGGCCGGCGCGGGTCGGCAGCAGCTCGTGGCCGAACTGCCTGGCCACCTGGTAGCCGAAACCGGTGGCGCCCAGGGTCGGGATCGACAGGCCGCCGGTGGCGATCACCAGGGATTCACAGGTGATTTGGCCGAGCGTAGTGTCCAGCAAATAGCCCTGCTCGAGTTTCTCGATGGTCTGGATCGAGGTGTCCAGGTGCAGGCTGACGCCGACCTGATCGCACTCGTTCAGCAGCATTTCGAGGATGTCGCTGGATTTGTTATCGCAGAACAGCTGACCGAGTTTTTTCTCGTGGTACGGCACGCCGTGCTTGGCCACCATGCCGATGAAGTCCCACTGGGTATAACGGGCCAGGGCGGATTTGCAGAAGTGCGCGTTCTGCGAGAGGAAATTGCCCGGTTCTGTGTACATGTTGGTGAAATTGCAGCGGCCACCGCCCGACATCAGGATTTTCTTGCCGGCCTTGTTGGCATGGTCGAGCAACAACACCTTGCGCCCGCGCCCGGCGGCAGTCAGTGCACACATCAACCCTGCGGCGCCAGCGCCAATGATCACGACTTCGGTAGAGCGCAAAACGGTGTCCTCACACAAATTTCAAATTCACCGACGAACAATGTGGGAGCGGGCTTGCCCGCGATGGGGCCAGTACATTCAACATCGATGTTGTCTGTAAGTCCGCTATCGCGGGCAAGCCCGCTCCCACAGGGGATGTACGCAGTTCTTAAAGGATACGCACGCGCAACGAACGGCCCTTGATCTTGCCGTCGTTCAAACGCTGCAAGGCCTGCTTGGCGACGCCACGCTCCACGGCCACATAGGCCTGGAAGTCGAAAATCGCGATCTTGCCGACCTGGGCACCGGGGATGCCGGCGTCACCGGTCAGTGCGCCAAGAATGTCGCCTGGACGAACCTTGTCCTTGCGGCCGGCAGCGATGCACAGGGTGCTCATCTGCGGCAACAGCGGACCACCACCCTTGGAAGTGAGGTTGTCCACCTGATCCCAGGTCAACGGTGTCTTCTGCAATTGCTCGATAGCCTGGGCGCGCTGCGCTTCGGACGGCGCCACCAGGCTGATCGCCAGGCCTTTCTCACCGGCGCGACCAGTACGGCCGACACGGTGAATGTGGATTTCCGAATCACGGGCCAGCTCGACGTTGATCACCATGTCCAGCGAGTCGATGTCGAGGCCGCGGGCGGCGACGTCTGTCGCCACCAGCACCGAAGTACTGCGGTTGGCGAACATCGCCAGTACCTGGTCGCGGTCACGCTGTTCCAGATCGCCGTGCAGGCCGACGGCGGAAATGCCTTTGGCGGTCAGGTGATCGACGGTTTCCTGAACCTGCTGCTTGGTGAAGCAGAAGGCCACGCAGGAGGCCGGGCGGAAGTGACCAAGTACCTTGGTCACCGCGCTCATGCGGTCATCCGGGGAAATCTCGTAGAAGCGCTGCTCGATCTGCGTGTCGTCGTGGAACGCCTCGGCCTTCACCTGCTGCGGGTTGCGCATGAACTTCGAGGCCAACTGCTTGATGCCTACCGGGTAGGTGGCGGAGAACAGAAGGGTCTGGCGGCGCTCCGGGGCCTGCATGATGATTTCTTCGATGGAATCGTAGAAACCCATGTCGAGCATGCGGTCGGCTTCGTCGAGGATCAGGGTGTTCAGGCCGTGGAGTACCAGCGAACCCTTGCGCAGGTGCTGCTGGATGCGCCCCGGGGTGCCGACGATGATGTGCGCGCCGTGTTCCAGCGAAGCGATCTGCGGGCCGAGGGACACGCCGCCGCACAGGGTCAGGACCTTGATGTTGTCTTCGGCACGGGCCAGGCGACGGATTTCCTTGGCGACCTGATCCGCCAGCTCGCGGGTCGGGCACAGGATCAGCGCCTGGCAACCGAAGTAACGCGGATTGATCGGGTTCAGCAGGCCGATGCCGAAGGCGGCGGTCTTGCCGCTGCCGGTCTTGGCCTGGGCGATCAGGTCCATCCCCTTGAGGATCACCGGCAAGCTTTGCGCCTGGATCGGCGTCATCTGGGCATAACCGAGGGAGTCGAGGTTAGCCAGCATGGCGGCGGACAGCGGCAAAGTATTAAATTCGGTGGCGATGGTGGTCACGGGACTGGCCTGCAAAACAAAATGTCGCGCAGTGTACCAGTCCCGTGCTCTTCACCTGCAAATTCTGGACGAATAGTCGTATCAGCTGCCGAGGCACGAGGCTGCGTTGCGTGTCCGCAGGACCGCCCTCCGGGGCCGCTACGCAGCCCGACGCAGCCTCGTGCCTCGGCAGCTGCTACAAGTCAGTGCTCTATGTCGTGCCCGCGGCTGACCATCCGTCGGCCATCCTTTGGTGAAAGTTGCGAGAAGATTGTCGCGGCCAGCATCGCCATGATCCCGACAGTCACAAACGTCAGCTGGAATGCGCCCAGTACCGTCTCCACGCCGTCATTTCCAATTTCCGCCGTAAAGCCGCCGAGCAGCGCACCGGCACAGGCCACGCCCAGGCTCAGGGACAATTGCGCGACCACCGACAGCAGGCTGTTGCCGCTGCTGGCGCTGGCATCGTCGAGGTCGATCAGGGTCACGGTGTTCATTGCGGTGAACTGCAAGGAGTTGATCGCGCCAAGGATCGCCAGCAGGCACAGCAGCAGCCAGTACGGCGTCTGTTCGCTGACCAGGCCCATGCTCGCCAGCATGATCCCCAGCGCCAGGGTGTTGCCGGTGAGCACGATGCGGTAACCCAGGCGTTCGATCAACGGCCGCGCCACCCACTTGGCGATCATCGCCGCCGCCGCCAGCGGCAGCATGCTCATCCCGGCCTGGGACGGCGAATAGCCCAGCGCCACTTGCAGCAACAACGGCACCAGAAAGGGCAGGGCGCCGCTGCCGAGGCGTGCGAACAGGTTGCCGAGAATGCCCACGGCAAAGGTCCTGGTCTTGAACAGCGACGGCGCGAACAACGGGTTCTCGATATGCCCGGCACGCAGCCAGTATGCCGCCAGGCACGCCATGCCACCGAACAGCAGCAGCATCACCCGCAGGTGCGGCAGGTGCAATTCACCCAGGCCTTCCATGGCGATGGTGATCAGAATCATCGCCGCGCCGAACAGCACGAAGCCCAGGCTATCGAAGCGCGTGCGTTCGGAACCGCGCAGGTCCGGGATGAATTTCCACACGGCGTAGCAACCGACCAGTCCCACCGGCAGGTTGATCAGAAAGATCCAGTGCCAGGTCAGGTATTGCACCATCCAGCCGCCCATCGTCGGGCCGATCAAGGGGCCGAGCAGCCCGGGAATGGTGATGAAGCCCATGATCCGCACCAGTTCCGAACGCGGATAGGCGCGCAACACCACCAACCGCCCAACCGGCAACATCAACGCGCCGCCCAGGCCCTGGATCACCCGGGCCCCGATCAGCATGCTCAGGCTGCTCGACAATGCGCAGAGCAGCGAGCCGAGGCTGAACAGCAGAATCGCACTGAAGAAAATTTTACGGGTGCCGAAGCGATCGGCGATCCAGCCGGACGCGGGAATCAGCAAGGCGACCGTGAGCATGTAGGCGATGATCACGCCCTGCATGCGCAATGGATCTTCGGCCAGGTCTCGGGCCATGGCGGGCAGGGCGGTGTTGAGGATAGTCCCGTCGAGGGACTGCATGAAGAAGGCAATGGCGACGACCCAGGGTATCCAGCGGGCGGTCACAGCGTCGAGAGGCGGGCGGTTGGGCATGGGACCTCTTGTTGGTTGAGATGAAACAGTCCGCAAAACGATAAACCCTGTAGCAGCTGGCGAAGCCTGCGTTCGGCTGCGAAGCAGTCGTAAATCCCGCCAATGTTTTTCTCCGGCTGGAGCCCGGTGGCCGGATTTGCGAGGACTGCGTCCTCGGACGCAGGCTTCGCCAGCTGCTACAAGGTGTTTACAGCGTCAAGGTCAGTCGACTGACCAGTGCCCCCGGCAACAACGCCGAAGCCGTCGCCCGCTGGCTGTAGGTACTCGCCGACAGCAATAACTCCCGCTCTGCGGTCAACGCTTCCAGTTGCGAACCGAGCAGGCTGAAGGCGCTGTCATCGAAACGCATGGTGTTGACCGGCGCCTGAATCTCTCCGTTCTCGACCCAGAATGTGGCAAACCGGGTCATGCCGGTCAGGCGTGCGGCCGGTTGATCCGAGAAGTTCAGGTACCACAGGTTGCTGATGTACAGCCCCGTGCCCAGTTGCTTGAGGATGTCCGCGTCAGGCAATGCCCCGGCCTTCATGTTCAACGCGCTCGGTGATTCACCGCCGCTGGCGCCATTGGCGGTCAAGCCGTATTCGGCAGCACTGCGCGAGCCGACCAGTCGTGCCCCGGCCTTGCCGTCGACGATCAACCCCAGATCGCTGCGCGGGTAACCCTCATCGGAAAACGCCGGGCTCAGCGACCCGCTGACTTTTTCATCCAGCGAGACCAGCGGGCTGAACGCGCTATCGCCACCGTAGAGCTTTTGCAGCGGGCTGCTTTTGCTGGCAATCGACTGTGCCGAGAAACCGCCCCAGCACAGCATGCCCATGATTTCTTCCAGCGCCGCCGGTGCCAGGTAGGCGCGGTACTGGCCGGGCGGCAAAGTGCGCAGCGGCCGGCCCAGAAACTCAAGCTGCTCGCGGGCTTGCTGGAAGCGCCTGGCAAAGCCTTCGCTGTTCCAGTCGTGCCCGGCGTAGCTGGCTTTCACGGCCTGGCCGTTCTCGTGGAACAGGCTGAAGTCGAAGTTGAAACTGTTGGCCTGATGCCAGCCGAAGGCGCCCGAAGAACTGGCAAAGCCACGGCTGATCGGCCCGGCAGCGTAGAACCCGACAAGATCCAGGCCTTCGGCGGCCTGGGTGATTTGCTCGACCACCTGTTCGGTGTCCGGCAGCGGATGCGACTGCACGTTGTTGCTCTGCCAGCCGTTGTAGTTGAGCAGCAAGTAAGGATCCTGAGGCAGCAGCGGCAAGGTTTCCCGCAGCTGTTGCAGGCCTTCGGTCAAACGTTGCAGATCAACCTGGGGATCGCCGGCCAGGGTGATGTTCAGGTCGGCATGGCGGCCTTCGTTGATCAGTTTCAGGCCGATACTCGCCTGCTGCACCTGACCGGCCTGGCGCACCCTGGCGTGGTTGAAGCGCACGAAGGCCGACGACTCGGCGGCGTAGCTGAGGGTGAACTGCTCGGGCTCGTGAAGCGCTGCACGCAGGCTGTTGACCAACGCCTTGAACGACGCGGCCTGGCTTTTTGAAGGATTCATCAGGCGTCTCCTCCGAATACATCAACGTTGCTGAACACGCAGGCCGGCGACGCGTGGCCGACGCGGATCACCTGGTTCGGTTCGCCCTTGCCGCAGTTCGGTGTGCCGAGGACCTTGAAGGTACTGGCATCGCCGACAGCGCTGAGGCTTTTCCAGAACTGTGCGGAGATGCCCCTGTAATTGGGATTCTTTACCACGCCCTTGAGTTCGCCGTATTCGATCAGTTGGCCCCACTCGCAGCCGAACTGGAATTTGTTGCGCGCATCATCGATCGACCATGAACGGTTGGTCGACATCAGCACGCCGTGTTCGATGCCGCCGATCAACTGCTCGATGGACTGATCGCCCGGCTCGATGTTGAGGTTGGCCATGCGGTCGATCGGCGGGCGGTTCCAGCCGCAGGCGCGGCTGTTGGCGACGCCGTCCATGCCGGCGCGAAATTGCGACAACGCACCGCCCAGCGGACGCAGCAACAGGCCTTCGCGGATCAGGAACTGTTTGCTGGCGGGCGTGCCGTCGTCGTCATGGCCGTAGCTGGCGAGCTCTTCGGGGATGTCCGGGTCGAAGGTCACGTTGAGCAGGCCGGAACCGTATTGCAGGCGGCCGAAATCTTCGGCTTTGACGAAACTGGTGCCGGCGTAGTTGCGTTCGTCGCCGAGGATGCGGTCCAGCTCCAGCGGATGGCCGATGGACTCGTGGATTTGCAGCATCATCTGGTCGGGCATCAGCAGCAGGTCGCGCTTGCCTTGCGGAGTGTTCGGCGCCAGGAGCAATTGCAGGGCCTGATCGGCCACCTGGGCAGCGGCACCGATCAGGCCGCAGCGGCTGATGACGTCCGCCGCGCCTTGCTGGCCGAAATTCTCGCGGCCAAGACTGCGGGTCTGGCTGTCGTTGCCGTCGTAGGCCGTGACGTCCAGACCGGGGTACACAAAACGTTGGGCCTGGCGCAATTCGGCACCGGCGCTGTTGAGGTAGATCTGCTCAACGTGGGTGATGCCGAGACTGACCTGCCAGTTCACCAGTCGCTCGTCCTTGGGTACGGCGGCGGATTCGGCGCCGAGCAACTGGTAGCAGTCGCTCAGGGGCGGGAACGCCTGGTCGAGGTTGGGTGAAAAGTAATCGGCGCGGTCGCTGGAAACAGCCTGCTCGCGCAGGTCCAGCAGGGCGTGGGGCTTGAGTCGACGGGCCTGGAGTTCGGCGCGTTCGAGGGCGGCTTGCAGGCCCTGTTGCGACAGGTCGTTGGTGGCCGCATAGGCCTCGACGCCGTTGACCCGAACGGTCAGCATCGCCCCTTCGTCACGGCTAAGGCTTGGCGGTTCGGCGACGTTCTTGCGCACCGACAGGTACTGCCCGGATTCGCGCACATAACGCAGGGAAAAGAATTCTGCACCCGTGCGCAAGGCAGCGAAGCGCTGCTTGAGCTGGGGATGGAAATCGAACATTCGTGAACCTCCTGGAAATGGAGTGGCGATGGCGCGGTGCTGCGAGGGGAGGGGTGAAACGATTGCGTGGCGCTAGATTAGGCTTGCGAGGGGGGAGGATCAAGTTTGGATCGGACTTGCGAGTGATTGCCGGGGGAGAGGTGTTGCCTGACCGGGCCCCTTCGTCGGAACGCCGCCCGGAGCAAGCCCGCTCCCACATTTGATCTGGGTGTATACAAAATCTGTATTCACCGAAAATCTAGTGTGGGAGCGGGCTTGCTCGCGAAGGCCGCACCGCGGTTTAACGGTTGTTAAGCGATCTGGCTCAATTCCCGCACAGGCTTGCCCTTCACCGGCGCTTCACCCGCCACATAGTAAGTGGCAGTGCTGCGCGGCAACGGCTTGCGGCCACGGATCTTGTCGGCGATTTTCTCGGCCATCATGATCGTTGGTGCGTTGAGGTTGCCGGTGGTGATGATCGGCATGATCGAGGCATCGACCACACGCAGGCCTTGCATGCCGTGCACGCGACCTTCGCCATCGACCACGGCCATTTCGTCGGTGCCCATCTTGCACGAGCAGGACGGGTGGAACGCGGTTTCAGCGTGCTCGCGAATGAACTTGTCCAACTGCTCATCGGTTTGCACCTCGATGCCCGGGCTGATCTCGCGACCGCGGAAGGCATCCAATGCAGGCTGTTGCATGATTTCACGGGTCAGGCGGATGCCGTCGCGGAATTCCTGCCAGTCCTGCTCGGTGGCCATGTAGTTGAACAGGATGCTCGGGTGCTGGCGCGGGTCCTTGGACTTGGCCTGGATACGCCCGCGGCTTGGCGAACGCATGGAGCCCATGTGTGCCTGGAAGCCGTGCTCTTTCACACCGTTGCTGCCGTTGTAGTTAATCGCTACCGGCAAGAAGTGGTACTGGATGTTCGGCCATTCGAATTCCGGACGGGTACGGATGAAACCGCCGGCTTCGAACTGGTTGCTGGCGCCGATGCCGGTGCCGTTGAACAGCCACTCGGCACCGATGGCCGGCTGGTTGTGCAGGAGCAGCGACGGGTACAGCGAAACTGGCTGGGTGCAAGCGTATTGCAGGTACAGCTCAAGGTGATCCTGCAGGTTTTCACCAACGCCCGGCAGGTCGTGGACCACCGGAATGTCGAGCTTGTTCAGCAGCTCGGCCGGACCGACGCCGGAGCGTTGCAGGATCTGCGGTGAAGCGATGGCGCCGGAGCACAGCAGTACTTCCTTGCGTGCCTTGACTTCAACGCGCTCTTCAGCGGCGCCGACCAGGTAACGCACGCCGACCGCACGCTTGCCTTCGAAGAGGATCTTGTCGGTCAGGGCGTGGGTGACAATGGTCAGGGTCGAACGCTTCTTGGCAACGTCCAGGTAACCGCGGGCGGTGGAGGCACGACGGCCTTTCGGCGTCACGGTGCGGTCCATCGGGCCGAAGCCTTCCTGCTGGTAGCCGTTCAAGTCTTCGGTGCGCGGGTAACCGGCTTGCACGCCGGCTTCAACCATGGCGTGGAACAGCGGGTTGTTGCCGGCTTTCGGCGTGGTCACGCTGACCGGGCCGTCGCCACCGTGGTAGTCGTTCGGGCCGATGTCGCGGGTTTCCGCTTTACGAAAATACGGCAGGCAGTCCAGGTACGACCAGTCTTCCAGGCCTGGCAGTTTCGCCCAGCCGTCGTAGTCCATGGCGTTGCCGCGGATGTAGCACATGCCGTTGATCAGCGAGGAACCGCCCAGGCCCTTGCCGCGACCGCATTCCATGCGACGACCGTCCATGTGTGGCTCTGGATCGGTTTCGTAGGCCCAGTTGTAGCGGCGGCCTTGCAGCGGGAACGCCAGGGCCGCAGGCATTTGCGTGCGGAAGTCGAAACGGTAGTCCGGGCCGCCCGCTTCGAGCAGCAGGACGGTGACGCCGGCGTCTTCGGTCAGACGGGTCGCCAGGGTGTTACCGGCCGAGCCGGCACCGATGATGATGTAGTCGAATTCTTGGGACATTGAATGCACCCTCTTTGAAGTTGGTCAGGTCGCCTGTAGCAGCTGCCGAGGTACGAGGCTGCGTTGCGTGTCCGCAGGACCGCCCTCGTGGGGCCGCTGCGCAGCCCAACGCAGCCTCGTGCCTCGGCAGCTGCTACAGGTTGTGCGGGGGCGTCTTAGAACACCGAGACGTAATCGCCCAGCTCGACCTGTACCGATTTGATGCGGGTGAAGTTGTTCAGCGAGCTGATGCCGTTCTCACGGCCGACACCCGACTGCTTGTAGCCGCCAACCGGCATCTTCGCGTCGGACTCGCCCCAGGCGTTGATCCAGCAGATACCGGCTTCCAGTTGATGAATCACGCGGTGGGCGCGGTTCAGGTCGCGGGTGACGATACCGGCGGCCAGGCCGAAGTCGGTGTCGTTGGCGCGACGGATCACTTCTTCTTCGGTTTCGTAGGAGAGGATCGCCATGACCGGGCCAAAGATTTCTTCACGCACGATGGTCATGTCGTCGGTGCAGTCGGTGAACACGGTCGGCGCCACGAACGCACCCTTGGCGAATTCGCCGTCGGTCAGGCGCTCACCGCCGCACAGCAGGCGGGCACCTTCTTCCTTGCCCTTGGCGATGTAGCCCAGCACGCTTTCCATGTGCGCAAAGCTGACCAACGGGCCGAAGTTGGTGTTTTCGTCTTCCGGGTTGCCGATGCGGATGCGCGCAACGCGTTCGGCGATCTTGGCTTCGAAAGCGGCTTTCAGGTGGGCCGGTACGAACACGCGAGTGCCGTTGGTGCAAACCTGGCCGGAGCTGTAGAAGTTGGCCATCATCGCGGTGTCGGCTGCGCGATCAAGGTCGGCGTCGTCGCAGATGATCAGCGGGGATTTGCCGCCCAGTTCCATGGTCACGTCCTTGAGCGAAGAGCTCGAAGCGCTGGCCATGACTTTCTTGCCGGTGTCGGTGCCGCCGGTGAACGAGACTTTCTCGATGCGCGGGTGCTCGGTCAACCAGGTGCCGACTTCACGGCCGCTGCCGGTCAAGACGTTGAACACACCGTTTGGCACGCCGGCTTCGGTGTAGATCTCGGCCAGTTTCAGGGTGGTCAGCGAGGTGACTTCACTCGGCTTGAAGATCATCGCGTTACCGGCGGCCAGGGCCGGTGCGGATTTCCACAGGGCGATCTGGATCGGGTAGTTCCACGCGCCGATACCGGCCACGACGCCCAGCGGCTCGCGACGGGTGTAGACGAACGAAGTGGTGCGCAGCGGAATCTGCTCGCCTTCGATGGCCGGTACCAGGCCTGCGTAGTATTCCAGCACGTCGGCGCCGGTGACGATGTCGACGTAGCGGGTTTCGGAGTAGGCCTTGCCGGTGTCCAGGGTTTCCAGGGCGGCCAGTTCGTCGTTGCGCTCACGCAGGATTTCCACGGCGCGACGCAGGATGCGCGAACGCTCCATGGCGGTCATCGCAGCCCAGATTTTCTGGCCCTTTTCGGCGCTGACTACGGCGCGCTCTACGTCTTCCTTGGTTGCGCGTTGTACTTTTGCGAGGACTTCACCGTTAGCCGGGTTGATGGCTTCGAAAGTGGCGTCGCTGCTGGCGTCGCTGTACGCGCCATCGATGTAGAGTTTTTGCAGTTCGAAACGGGCCATAAAGTCCTCGCAAGAGCATTAAGTGGCTGGCGCGGTTCGGTGGTTGAGCGTTTATGTGTGCTCTAACTCACCCGCTTGGCCAGTTGGGTATCCATGTATTCGTAAGCAATCTGTTGCGCCTGCTCGGTGTCGAAAGCATCTCCCGACAGCGCGCCGCGCAACCACAAACCGTCGATCAACGCTGCCAGGCCCCGGGCGGCGCTGCGCGCATCATTGAGCGGCAGCACGCGGCGGAACTGGCAGCACAGGTTGGAATACAGACGGTGATCGTTGATCCGCTGCAACCTGTGCAAAGACGGCTGGTGCATGCTGGTGGCCCAGAAGGCCAGCCAGGTTTTCATTGCCGGGCCATTGACCTGGCTGGCGTCGAAGTTGCCTTCGATGATCACCTGCAGATGCGCCCGCGGGCTGTCATCTGTCAGCGCCTGTCGGCGCAGGGTGACGTTCTCGCTCAGGACGGTCATCAGGTACCCCATGGTGGCGGCAATCAGGCCGTTCTTGTCCTGAAAGTAGTGACTGATGATGCCATTCGAGACACCGGCCAAACGGGCGATCAGCGCAATGCTGGCGTCCCCCATTCCGACCTGATCGACGGCCTGCAAAGTGGCTTCGATCAATTGCTGGCGGCGGATGGGTTGCATACCGACCTTGGGCATCTTGCACATCTCCTTAGGCCTTCCGGCAGACGCAGAACGTCCATCGGCTTGAGGGCCAGTCTATTTTGTTTTGATTGAACGTTCAATCAACAAAGAATAAGATCTGCGACAAATCGTCGCTGCTTACAGATTTTTCCTACATGTAAATGGCGGCAAACCGACATCCGAAACGGCTCGAAGCCTATACGCCACGGCGTCTCAAGGTCTTCGGGCTTTTTTCGGGCTGTCTTTATATCACCCGCCGGTCGGCTGCCCACTAACCGATTGGTCGGGTAACTCGTTTGTCTTGCGTTCTTCTCTCGCACTGCCCGGAGCATCTGTGCCATGAGTTCTGCCTCGCTAATAAAGACCCCACCCGAGAAGGTGACGGTCAACGGTTGGGTGTTCTACACCTCTACCGCGTTGATTCTGTTGTTGACCGCCATTCTGATCATCGCCCCGCAAGAGGCCGGCAGAATGCTGGGTACGGCGCAAGCCTGGTTGTCCCGCAGCTTCGGCTGGTACTACATGGTGGTGATTGCCGCCTACCTGATTTTTGTCGTCGGCCTGGCGTTTTCGTCCTACGGCAAACTGAAACTGGGCAGCAAGGACGACACCCCGGACTTCAGCTACGGCGCCTGGGCGGGGATGCTGTTCTCCTCGGGTATCGGCATCTCGCTGCTGTACTTCGGCGCGTCGGAGCCCCTGGACCATTACTTCAACCCGCCGGAAGGCGTGGCCGGCAGCAACCTTGCCGCCCGTCAGGCCGTTCAACTGACGTTCCTGCACTGGGGCTTGCATGGCTGGGCGATCTACGCGCTGGTAGGTTTGGCCGTGGCGTATTTTGCCTACCGGCATAACCAGCCGCTGGCGTTGCGTTCGGCGTTGTATCCGCTGGTGGGCGAGCGTTGGGTCAAGGGCGCGGCCGGGCATGCGGTGGACGGCTTCGGCATGTTCGTGACCCTGCTGGGGCTGGTGACGAACCTGGGGATCGGTTCACTGCAAGTGTCGTCGGGGCTGGAGAACCTGTTCGGCATGGAACACAGCAACACCAACCTGCTGATCGTGATCATCGTGATGAGCACCGTGGCGACCATCGCTGCCGTGTCGGGCGTGGAAAACGGCATCCGCCGTCTGTCCAATCTGAACATCGTGCTGTTCAGCGGCCTGCTGATTTTCGTGCTGTTGTTCGGCCCGACCCTGCACCTGCTCAACGGCTTCGTACAAAACGTCGGTGATTACCTGAACGGCGTGGTGCTGAAGACCTTTGATCTGTATGTGTACGAAGGCGACAGTGAGAAGTCCGACCGCTGGTTGGGTCTGTGGACCCTGTTCTACTGGGCCTGGTGGATTTCCTGGGCGCCATTCGTGGGCATGTTCATCGCGCGTATTTCCCGTGGTCGCACGGTGCGTGAGCTGGTGGCCGGCGTACTGCTGATCCCGCTGGGTTTCACCCTGGCGTGGCTGTCGATCTTCGGTAACTCGGCTTTGGACCTGGTGATGAACCATGGGGCGGTGGAGCTCGGGAAGACGGCGCTGGAACAGCCGTCCATGGCGATCTACCAGTTGCTTGAGCATTACCCGGCGTCGAAGGTTGTGATCGGCGTGTCGATCTTTGTCGGTTTCGTGCTGTTCCTGACCCCGGCGGACTCCGGCGCGGTGATGATGGCCAACCTTTCGTGCAAGGGCGGCAATGTCGATGAGGATGCGCCGCACTGGCTGCGGATCTTCTGGTCGGCGGTGATCACCCTGGTGACCATCGGTCTGCTGTTCGCCGGCAACTTCGAAGCCATGCAAACCATGGTGGTGCTGGCCGGTCTGCCGTTCTCGGTGGTGCTGGTGTTCTTCATGTTCGGCTTGCACAAGGCCATGCGCCAGGACGTGCAGATCGAACAGGAGCAAGCGGAACTGGCGGCACGCGGTCGTCGTGGTTTCAGCGAGCGTTTGACCCAGCTGGACTTGCAGCCGAGCCAGTCAGTGGTGCAGCGCTTCATGGACAAGCATGTCAGCCCGGCATTGCAAGATGCGACGGCGCAAATGCGTGCTCAAGGTCTGGAGGTTCAGACACTGCTGGGCAAGTCCAAGCGTTGCATGGGCGTACGGGTCGAGATGGAAGAGGGCAACCCTTTCGTCTACGAAGTGAGCCTGGACGGTTACCTGGCCACGCCAACCGAGTCGGCTCAGTCCGATGAGGCGCGTCAGCGTTACTACCGTGCCGAGGTGTACCTGCACAACGGCAGCCAGGACTACGATTTGATGGGCTTCACCCAGGATCAGATCACCCGTGACGTGCTCGATCAGTTTGAAAGCCATCGGCAGCTTCTTGGCCGGGTTTACAGCTAAGTAGCAATAGGGCGCGGTGTTTCTGTCTGAAGCACCGCGTTGCGCCCTTCGCGAGCAAGTCGAATCGTCGCACCGCCGCTCCCACATTCGACCGCATTCCTCTGTTAGAACTAGGTCAACCTGTGGGAGCGGGCTTGCTCGCGAAGGGGCCATCAGCCGCAAAGCTGTTTGACCCGATATCCCATAAACAAAAACGCCGCGATTCTCTCGCGGCGTTTTTGTGTCTGTTGCCTTACCCCAGGTTCTTGCCGAGCAGTGCGTGATACAGCTCACTGTCGCCCAGAATCCCCACTACGTGGTTGTTGTCGTGCAGCACCAGTTTGTTGCCGGTCTGATAACGAATCTGCAGCGCATCGCGCATGCCGATGTTCGAGTCCACCAGGGTTGGGCGACGACCCAGGCCTTCAACGGCCTGACCCGGTACCCAGTTCTGCAAGTCCAGCGCAGAGCCGTTCTGGCGAGCGCCCTTGATGGTGTTGCCATCGGCCAGGTCCAGCCACGAGTCGCCGCCTGGATCCAGGCACACCGAACCGTTGATGCGTTTGCAGTTGTCCAGGGTGCGCATCAGACTGCGACCGCACAGTACGTTCAGCGGGTTGGTGTGGGCCACGAAGGTCCGCACGTAATCGTCCGCGGGGTTGAGGACGATTTCTTCCGGCTTGCTGTACTGAATGATCCGGCCGTCTTTCATGATCGCGATGCGGCTGCCCAGTTTCAGTGCCTCATCGAGGTCGTGGCTGACGAATACGATCGTCTTGCTGAGCTTGCGTTGCAGTTCCAGCAGTTCGTCTTGCAAGCCCTGACGGATCAGCGGGTCGAGGGCCGAGAACGGTTCGTCCATCAGCAGAATGTCGGCGTCCATCGCCAGCGCACGGGCCAGGCCCACACGTTGCTGCATACCACCGGACAGCTCATCGGGTTTCTTGTTGCGCCACTGGGCCAGGCCCACCAGCTCAAGCTTTTCGTCCACCAGTTTGCGTCGTTCCTTTTCCGGACGACCCTGCATTTCCAGGCCAAAGCTGATGTTTTCGCGCACTGTCAGCCAAGGCATCAGGGCGAACTTCTGGAACACCATCGCAATGCGCTTGGTGCGCATCATTTTCAGTTCTGCCGGGGTGCAGGAGGCAATGTCGATCTGCTTGCCTTCGTGCTCGACGAACAACTTGCCGCGGCTAACGGTGTTCAGACCGTTGATGCAGCGCAACAGGCTGGACTTGCCGGAACCGGACAGGCCCATCAGTACGCAGATTTCACCTTTTTCGATGTCCAGGCTGGCTTTTTCAACACCAACGATCAGCCCGGTCTTTTTCAGGATTTCGTTACGGGTCATGCCCTGATCCAGCAGCTTGAGAGCCTCGCGTGGATCCTTGGAGAAGATAACGTCAACGTTATCAAAGCGAATAATGCTCATGCATCACCCCCTACTTTGGCGTCGGGTTGTTTGCAGATACGGTCGAGCATGATCGCCAGCAGTACGATCGCCAGGCCTGCTTCGAAGCCCAAGGCGATATCAGCAGTGTTCAGTGCGTTGACCACCGGTTTGCCCAGGCCATCGGCACCCACCAGTGCCGCGATCACCACCATCGAAAGAGACAGCATGATGCACTGGGTGATACCGGCCGCGATGCTCGGCATGGCGTGGGGCAGTTCGATCCTTGAGAGCAATTGGCGACGCGAGCAGCCGAAGGCCTTGCCGGCGTCCATCAGTTCTTGCGGGACATCGCGGATGCCCAGGTAGGTCAGGCGGATCGGCGCAGCGATGGCGAACACCACCGTGGAGATCAGGCCCGGTACCACACCCAGCCCGAAGAGGGTGAGGGTAGGAATGAGGTACACAAAGGTCGGTACGGTCTGCATCAGATCGAGTACCGGACGCATTAAAGTATAGAACATCGGCTTGTGCGCGGCGACGATGCCCAGCGGCACGCCGATGACCACGCAGACCAGGGTGGCGAACAGCACCTGGGCGAGGGTTTCCATGGTTTCCTGCCAGTACCCCAGATTGAGGATCAGAAGGAAAGAGGCAACGACAAAGGCGGTCAGGCCCCATTTGCGCTGGATGAAGTGGGCGAGCAGTGCGATCAGGCCGATCAATGCCAGCGGGTTGAACCAGGTCAGCGCAAACGTCACGCCGTGGATCATCGTTTCCAGTGTCACGGCGATGGCGTCGAAGGTGCTGGCGCCGTGTTGCGTCAACCATTCAACGAAGCCTGCGATGTACTGGCCTAGGGGTATTTTCTGATCAATCAGCATGGTAGTGAACGTCCGCATGCAAGGTAATTAACAGCCCGGGCAGGCGAACCTGCCCGGCATAAACGATGCTCCCTAATTCAAGGCGTCAGTTTGGCTTTCACGGCCTCCAGGCCAGGTTTACCGTCAATGGTGGTCACGCCAGCGAGCCAGGTATCGAGCACCTGTGGATTCTTTTTCAGCCAGGCCTTGGCGGCCGCGTCAGGCTTCATCTTGTCGTCCAGGATGTTGCCCATCAGTTCACTTTCCATGTCGACGGTGAACTCCAGGTTCTTCAGCAACTGGCCGACGTTGCCGCACTCCTGCGCATAGCCCTTGCGGGTGTTGGTCGCCACAGTGGCGGCACCGAAATCCGGGCCGAAGAAGTCATCACCACCGGTCAGGTATTGAATCTTGAAGCGCTTGTTCATCGGGTGCGGCGCCCAGCCGAGGAACACCACGGCGGTGTCGCGTTTCTGCGCGCGGTCGACCTGCGACAGCATGCCGGCTTCGGAGGATTCGACGACTTTGAAACCGGCGGTCTTCAGGCCGAAGGCATCCTTGTCGATCATGCTCTGGATCAGACGATTGCCGTCGTTGCCAGGCTCGATGCCGTAAATCTTGCCATCGAGCTCTTTCTTGAATTTGGCGATGTCGGCGAAGTCATGCAGGCCCTTGTCGTACAGCGCCTGAGGGACGGCGAGGGTGTACTTGGCGCCCTTGAGGTTGGTGCGCACGGTTTCCACGGTGCCGGCATCGCGGTAGGCCTTGATGTCGTTTTCCATGGTCGGCATCCAGTTGCCCAGGAACACGTCCATGTTCTTGCCGTCGGCGAGGGACTTGTAGGTCACGGGCACGGAAATCATGGTGGTCTTGGTCTTGTAGCCGAGGGCGTTGAGCACAACGCTGGTGGTCGCGGTAGTCGCGGTGATGTCGGTCCAGCCGACATCGGAGAAGTTTACGGTACTGCACTGCGCCGGCTCTGCGGCTTGCGCCAGAACCGGCAGACTAAGCATGGCGGCCAACAACAACGACGGGGAACCTTTCATGGATGGACTCCTTGGTGTTTTTTTTGGCAGTGTTCCGACTGGACCACCGCACTTATAGGTTGCGGTTGGATGGCGTTCTGGAGACAGCTCTACCACGTCGCCTTGCAATCGAGTCGATATGATCATGTACCAGTGAAAATCTGACGCCTACAGGGTGCGTCGTATCCAGTACAGGGATGGTCGCATCCAGTGTCGGTGACGTCGTTTACAGATTTTTTCAGCCCGATTTCCCTCTCTGAACCGCAAAAAAACGGCGAAAACACAGCGTAAAAGACACGCGGCGCTGGTGGGCATGAGTGCGTCGGTTAGAGACGTCGAACAACTGGATAAAAGCTAGATGATGCGGTCATCTCGGCGGATTGCAGCTTGAGCGTAGCAGCTCCGTCACCGTGCGCTTTTGCGTGCGCAGTGGGCCCATCCAGGAGTTCGGCAGTAATGGCTATCAGTGTTTTCGACCTGTTCAAAATCGGCATCGGTCCTTCCAGTTCACACACCGTGGGGCCCATGCGGGCGGCGGCGTTGTTTGTGCAGGGCCTGCGCGAGCGCGGGTTGCTTGAGCAAGTGCGGCGTGTCGAAGTCCAGCTGTTCGGCTCGTTGTCGGCCACCGGTATCGGCCACGGCAGCGACAATGCCGTGATCATGGGCCTGATGGGCGAGTGGCCGGATGCGATCGATCCGTCGCAAATCGGCATTCGTATCGCCACTCTGCGCGAGACCGATACGCTGCTGCTCGACGGTCGCTTGCCGGTGCCCTTCATCTGGGCCCGGGACATGCGCCTGATCGACGAGAACCTGCCATTCCATCCCAACGCCATGACCCTGATTGTCGAGGGTGATGACGGCGAGTTGTATCGCGACACCTACTATTCGGTCGGCGGCGGTTTTGTCGTCGATGAGGCGCAGGCCTCCAGCGGTGTCGTCGACCTCGACCGCACCGTGTTGCCTTATGACTTTTCCAGCGCTGCCGAGCTGCTGGAACTGTGCAAAAAACACAAGCTGCGCGTGGCTGAATTAATGATGGCCAACGAGAGGGTGTGGCGCAGCGAGGATGAAATCCGCAGCGGCCTGATGAAGCTCTGGCGCGCTATGCAGGATTGCGTCGAGCAAGGCCTCAAACATGAAGGCATCCTGCCCGGCGGGCTGAACGTGCGCCGGCGTGCGGCCAAGCTGCATCGCAGCCTGCAGGAACTGAACAAACCCAACGTGATCGGCTCGACCTTGAGCGCCATGGAGTGGGTCAACCTGTTCGCCCTGGCGGTCAACGAAGAAAACGCCGCTGGCGGGCGCATGGTCACGGCACCGACCAACGGCGCGGCGGGGATCATTCCGGCAGTACTGCACTACTTCATGAAATTCAGCGAGGCCGTGACCGACGCCAATGTCGTCGACTATTTCCTCAGCGCGGCGGCGGTGGGAATCCTGTGCAAGAAGAACGCCTCGATCTCCGGTGCCGAAGTCGGTTGCCAGGGCGAAGTCGGTTCGGCCTGCGCCATGGCGGCAGCCGGGCTGGCGGAAATCCTTGGCGCCACGCCCGAGCAATTGTGCAACGCGGCGGAGATTGGTCTGGAGCACAACCTCGGCCTGACCTGCGACCCGGTGGGCGGACTGGTCCAGGTGCCGTGCATCGAGCGCAACGCGATTGCCGCGGTGAAAGCGATCAACGCTGCGCAAATGGCTTTGCGGGGCGATGGCCAGCACTTTATTTCGCTGGATCGGGTGATCCGCACCATGCGCGATACCGGTGCCGACATGCATGACAAATACAAGGAGACATCGCGGGGTGGGTTGGCGGTGAGTGCTGTGGAGTGTTGACACCGCGCTGAATTCATCGCTGGCAAGCCAGCTCCCACAGGTTCTTCGGTGTAGCTGATATCTTGATCACACCACAAATCCCTGTGGGAGCTGGCTTGCCAGCGAAGAGGCCAGACCAGTCAAAATTGCGCGTTAAATGAACACCCGCTCGAAAACGCGCCACCTTTTAGCGCGTCGCTCACAGATAAATCGGCTTGCCACTGATCGAGGGTCAATCGGCCTTCGACCGCCCGTCACCCGTGCCTGCGGTGACACTCCTTTCCATCGCGGCGCAACGCCGTTCCCACAAGTGCTACCGAATTGCTCACAGCTTGTGGGCCGTGGCGCTTGCCAGTCCTGATGGCCATTTAAATCCCTCTGCCCTGCAAGACATATGTAGACACATTCCGACGTCGTTTTTAGGAGTTATTGAACGCGCATTCAAATTTAGGCATGGCAATTGCTCTGTCATTACAAAGCCCGTCTCCCACGCGAGAACGATGGCAATAAAAAGAGCCTCCGCCTGAGGCCATCACCCGCTTTGTGTGAGGAGATACCGCGATGACGACGTTCAACTCCGGGGCCCAACCCCAGAACCGTGCGCCTCAATCCATCGGCTTTCTGCTGCTGGACAATTTCACGCTGATTTCTCTGGCCTCCGCAGTGGAACCCCTGCGCATGGCCAACCAGCTGTCCGGTCGCGAGCTGTATCGCTGGACCACCCTCACCGTCGATGGCGGCCAGGTCTGGGCCAGTGACGGCCTGCAGATCACCCCCGACGCTTCCATGCACAAAGCTCCGCCAATGGACACCGTCATCGTGTGCGGCGGTATCGGCATCCAGCGCACTGTTACTCGCGAACACGTGTCATGGCTGCAAAGCCAGGCCCGCCAGTCCCGCCGCCTCGGTGCGGTGTGCACCGGCAGTTGGGCTTTGGCCTGCGCCGGCCTGCTCGACGGTTTTGATTGCAGCGTGCACTGGGAATGCCTGGCGGCGATGCAGGAAGCTTTCCCTCGTGTAGCGATGAGCACCCGCTTGTTCACCCTCGACCGTAACCGTTTCACCAGCTCCGGCGGTACAGCGCCGCTGGACATGATGCTGCACTTGATCAGCCGCGATCACGGTCGTGAGCTGTCGGCGGCCATTTCGGAAATGTTCGTCTACGAGCGCATCCGCAACGAGCAGGATCACCAGCGTGTGCCGCTCAAGCACATGCTCGGCACCAACCAGCCGAAGTTGCAGGAAATCGTCGCGTTGATGGAAGCCAACCTCGAAGAGCCGATCGACCTGGATGAACTGGCGGTGTATGTCGCGGTGTCCCGTCGTCAGCTCGAGCGGTTGTTCCAGAAATACCTGCACTGCTCGCCGTCGCGTTACTACCTGAAACTGCGCTTGATCCGCGCGCGCCAGCTGCTCAAGCAAACACCGATGTCGATCATCGAAGTGGCGTCGGTCTGTGGCTTTGTGTCCACGCCGCACTTCTCCAAGTGCTACCGCGAATACTTCGGCATTCCGCCGCGTGACGAGCGCGTAGGGTCCAACACCACGCAGCAAGTGGCGATGATGCCGCTGCCGCAAGCGCTGGTGCTGTCGCCGTTGTCCGGGCCGTTGTCGGCGCTGAGCCAGGCGCGCAATGAGTCGACGTTTGCCAGTGTAAGGCTCTAGACCGCAGCGCCTTCATTCGCGGGCAAGCCCGCTCCCACAGGTTCTGTGTCAGAACATCAATTTTGTTCTCGACACAAAGCCCTGTGGGAGCGGGCTTGCTCGCGAAGGCTTTTTATCGGCCTGTGTGGCTTTGCTGGTACTCCGACAACGCCGGCAGCAATTGTTTGTCGATGGCCTGGCGCACTGCCGGCAGGATCGTCGCGCTGCTGGTGTACATCTCCTTGACCATCTTGCGAAGTTCATACGCTCGAGCATCGTCCAAGCCCCTTACCACGCACTCGCAAGCCTGCTCGGCGGTGGCTCCGTTGGGCACGTTGAATCCCAACGACTTGAGCTGGCCCAACAGGTCTTCCTGGTCTATCAAATCGGCGTGCATCATGACGCAATCCTTCTTCAGGGAACGGTGTCGTGGTTCGATTCTGGTAGGGGTGCCGGGTGTCGGCAAGGACGAATTGTCGCAATGGCAGCATTGGCTATGAACAGGTCGTTTTCGGGCAACTTGTCGGCCAAAGGAGGGGGCACACTGGACTCAGCTCGCTTCACGAAGGTTTGGTCACCCTCGCCACGGCAGCTCCTCAACAGTACCCTCTGCCTCGATCCTGTCACGGCTTGATCGGGGCTTTTTTTTGTTTGTGAATCAATGGGTTTTGTGTCGATAAATAGACCGCTTTCGCGAGCAAGCCCGCTCCCACAGTTGACCGAGTCCTGTCAGGGGGAATGCGATCGAATGTGGGAGCGGGCTTGCTCCGGGCGGCGTTCCGACGATGAACGATGACGCGGTCTAGCGTTGCAACACCAGAATCCGTGACAACAACTCATCCCGGTCGACATAGCAGCCCTGGAAGTGCCGCGCCCCGGTGGCGGGGTCGAAGGCGTTGCGGGCATGCAGGGTGCGGCGGTTGTCGAAGCACCACAGCTCCCCGGGATTGAGCCGCTGCATCAACCTGAATCGAGGCTCGCGGGTCATCGCGATAAAGCGCCGGTAGGCCTGATACAGCTTGGGCATCTGCTCCACCGATGCATCGAACGGCCCGCGCAGAAAGTTCGCCATGCGGATTTCCGACACCTGCCCCAACGCATCCAGGGCAATGATCGGTGCCAGGCAGCGGTAGTCGCTGTGACGATCCTTGTTGCGAAACTCCACGGGGATTTCGCAGAGGCTTTTGAAAGCCTCCGGATCTTCCCGGCGCAAGGCGTCGGCAATGGCAAATCCGTCGACAAAAATGCTCTCGCCTCCCTCGGCGTCATTGACCAGGCAATGCAGGAATTGCAGTCCCGGTTGCAACTCCCGGGTCGGCAAGTCGCTGTGCAGCGGCAGGTTGAAGGCGGTGTAGGCGTTGCTGTCGGCGTCGGCCCTGGATTGCACGTTGAACAGCACGCCGAAATTGCTCTCGCGGATGAAGGAAATCCGTTGGGCGATCAGCTTCAGGGAACCGGGCTCGGTAGGCACGCCACGGACCTGGGTCAACCCGACATCCCGCACGGCCAGCAGCCATTGCAACAGAGCGTCGGAGTCGTTCATCAGCGCTTGATACTCGAACACCGGCAACTGCAAATCGCTGTGCCAGAGCCTGGCTTCAGGCTTGCGCTGCTGACGCTCGGCGCGGGATTCGTCGTCATAGGCATGGGCGCGCAGCCAGCCAGGATCGAAGCGGCTGCCGTGGCCGTCCTGCCAATCCACTGCCAGGCAGCCATCGCTGTCTATACGGGCGTTATCGGGCATCAGATCTTGAGCCACATCGACGATTTCCAGCACTTGCTCGCGGGTCACGGTGTAGACGCACTGCGGGCACGGGCAGTTATCCCGCAGCCATTGATGGTGGAAAGGGCTGACGCGATTGTCGGCCCACTTCACCAGAACACGGTCCGCCAGGGTCTGCACACCAGTCAGCGCGCTGATCAACGGATAGGTACGAAAGTCGGCAAATGCTGCGGCGGTGTTCATGGCGATCTCCTTGTTATTTTTTTGGGGGTAATGCGATCACTCGGCCAATGTAGTCGGGCGCTGGCAGGTCCGCCTGTTCGGCGACGATGGCTTGCAGCCGGCTCAAGGACTGTTCGCTGAACGGCGCCGAACGCGGCCCGGCGAGATCCACGTGCAGCAGCATCTGTTCGTTGCCGGCAAGTTCCTGGGCATCACCGACCAGATGCAGGCTGTGATAGAGGTGCACGCGCTTGCTGTCGTGGGCGATGATTTGGGTGTGCACTTCGACCTGGGCGTCGAGCTTCACTTCGTGCAGGTAGTTCAGGTGCAGTTCTAGGGTGAACAGCGAGTTGCCACTGGCCTCGCGGCTGTTGCTGTCCAGGCCCAGGCGATCCATCAGGGCATCGGTGGCGTAGCTGAAAATCAGCAGGTAGAAGGCGTCGCGCAGGTGGCCGTTGTAGTCGACCCAGTCGGGGATGATGGTGGTTTGGTAGGTGGTGAGGGTGGGCATGGTTCAGGTTCCGATAATAGTGGTGACTGGGCTACCGCTTTCGCGAGCAAGCCCGCTCCCACAGGGGACGCATTCCAAAGTGGGAGCGGGCTTGCTCGCGAAGGGGCCAGACCTGCTGGCCCATCAACTGACGGTTTACTCGCTGAAGGCCATCCCATGCTTCTCTTTGGTGGACTTCACCGCCTCCAGCACTGCCAGCAGGCAGTCATCACGATAGCGCTCCAGCGCCGAAATGCTGTGTTTGCCCAGTTGATCGCTGGTGCCATCGACCACGTCGTCGATCAGTTTGTCGGTCAGTTCCGGTGCTGGCAGGTAGGTCCACGGCAATTGCAATGCCGGGCCGAACTGTGCCATGAAGTGGCGCATGCCGGCATCGCCACCGGCCAGGGTGTAGGTCAGGAAGGTGCCCATGAACGACCAGCGCAAGCCCGCGCCGAAGCGGATGGCATCGTCGATCTCGCCAGTGGTCGCCACGCCGTCGTTGACCAGGTGCAGCGCCTCACGCCATAGCGCTTCGAGCAAGCGGTCGGCGATGAAACCCGGTACTTCCTTGCGCACGTGCAGCGGGCGCATCCCAAGGGATTCATAAACCTTCATGGCCGCTTGCACCGCTTCAGGGGCGGTGTTTTTGCCACCGACCACTTCCACCAGTGGCAGCAGGTAAACCGGGTTGAACGGGTGACCGACCACGCAACGTTCCGGGTGGGTGGCGCTCTCGTAGAACTCGCTTGGCAGCAGGCCGGAAGTGCTGGAACCGATCAACGCATTGGGCTTGGCCGCCGCACTGATTTTGCTGTGCAGGTCCAGTTTCAGCTCCAGTCGTTCCGGGGCGCTCTCCTGGATGAAGTCGGCATCGCGTACGCACTCTTCGATGGTCGCGACAAAGCGCAGGCGATCCTGCGATGCACCCGGCGCCAGGCCTTGTTTCTCCAGCGCGCCCCAGGCATTGGCGACACGTTTGCGCAAGGCCGCTTCGGCGCCGGGGGCCGGGTCCCAGGCCACTACATCCAGACCATGGGCGAGGGCGCGGGACACCCAACCGCTGCCGATGACACCACTGCCCAGCGCTGCGAAGGTTTTGATTTCGGTGATAAAGCTCATGGTGGTTTCCTAAAGAGTTCAGAGATCCCTTGTGGGAGCGGGCTTGCTCGCGAAAGCGGTGGTTCTACCGCTGAAGATGTGCCGGATGTACCGGCTTCTTCGCGAGCAAGCTCGCTCCCACAGGGTGAGGTGCAGGTTCGGATTAGCCGCGCTTGGTCAGGCCCATTTTTGCCCGGCCTTCAGCCGGGGTCAGTACCCGGGCACCGAGGCGGCTGAGGATTTCGCCGGCGCGCTCGACCAGTTGGCCGTTGGTCGCCAGCACGCCCTTGTCCAGCCACAGGTTGTCTTCCAGACCGACCCGCACGTTGCCGCCGAGCAACACCGCTTGCGCCGCCATCGGCATCTGCATGCGACCGATACCGAAGCCGGCCCAGACCGCGTCGGCCGGCAGGTTGTCGACCATGGCTTTCATGGTGGTGGTGTCTGCCGGCGCGCCCCAAGGGATGCCCAGGCACAGCTGGAACAACGGGTTGTCGAGCAGGCCTTCCTTGATCATCTGCTTGGCGAACCACAGGTGGCCGGTGTCGAAGATTTCCAGCTCGGCTTTCACGCCCAGCTCTTGAATGCGTTTGGCGCCAGCGCGCAGCTGGGCCGGGGTGGAGACGTAAATGGTGTCGCCGTCGCCGAAGTTCAGGGTGCCGCAGTCGAGAGTGCAGATTTCCGGCAGCAGTTCTTCGACGTGGGCCAGGCGGGTCAGCGGGCCGACCAGGTCGGTGTTCGGGCCGAATTCCATCGGATTCTCGCCGGCACCGATTTCCAGGTCGCCGCCCATGCCGGCGGTGAGGTTGACGATGATGTCGACGTCCGCCTCGCGGATGCGCTCCATCACTTCGCGGTACAGCGCCACGTCACGGCTGAACTTGCCGGTTTGCGGGTCACGCACATGGCAGTGAACCACGGTGGCGCCGGCCTTGGCGGCTTCCACGGCGGCAGCGGCGATCTGTTTCGGGGTGACCGGCACGTGTGGGCTCTTGCTGGTCGTGTCGCCAGCACCGGTGAGTGCGCAGGTGATGATGACGTCGTGGTTCATTTGGCGATTCCTTACAGGCGAGTTTTTGGCTTTGGCCAGGCGTGGTGGTCCCGTTCGCAGCCCGTCGGGGCTGCGAGTCGGTGGTTCTATCGGGTTTATTTACTGGTCAGTTGCAGGTTTTCAGCGGCCGGTTTGCCATCGAAGGTGGTGACGCCTTCAAGCCAGCGCTTTTTGTCCTGTGGGTGATCCTTGATCCATTGTTTGGCCGACTCGAAAGCGTCCTTGTGATCCAGCAGCGGCTGCATCATCCGGCTCTCGTCTTCGGCGGTGAACGTCAGGTTGCTCAGCAGGCGACCGATGTTCGGGCATTGCTCGGCGTATGTCGGTGCAGTGACGGTCCACACCGTGGCCTTTCCTTCGTCCGGCCCAAGGGCGTTTTCACTGCCGGTGAGGTAGGTCATTTTCACGTTGACGTTCATCGGGTGCGGCGCCCAGCCGAAGAACACCACGGCTTCGTTGCGACGTACGGCGCGATCCACGGCGGCGAGCATGCCGGCTTCACTGGACTCGACCAGCTGGAACTTGCCGAGGCCGAACTGGTTCTTGGAGATCATCGCCTTGATCTGGGTGTTGGCGCCCGAGCCAGGCTCGATGCCGTAGATCTTGCCGCCCAGTTCCTTTTCGAATTTGGCGATGTCAGCGAAGGTTTTCAGGCCCTTGTCGGCGAGGTAGGTCGGCACGGCGAGGGTCGCGCGGGCGTCCTGCAGGCTTGGCGCTTCAAGCACCTTGACCTGTTTGGCGTCGACGAACGGGGTGATGGTCTGGGTCATCAGCGGGTTCCAGTAGCCGAGGAACAGGTCCAGTCGCTGGTCGCGGATCCCGGCGAAGATGATTTGCTGGGAGGCGCTGGTTTGTTTGGTGCTGTAGCCGAGGCCATCGAGCAATACCTGGGTCATGGCGCTGGTGGCGATCACGTCGGTCCAGTTCACTACACCCATGCGCACGTTCTGGCATGCGGCGGGTTCGGCGGCCATGACACTGGCGCTCAGCAAAGCGGTACCACTGAGTGCAAGAACACAGCTGCTGATCAGTCGTTTCATCTCAGGTTCCTCGGCAGTTCGTTTATTGTGAGTTCCGGTGTCTGATGCGCCGGTGATGCCAAGTTACGCAGCAAAGCACCGATGAAAGCGCACTGCGGCGACCAGCTCTTGCACTGCAGCGACCTGTGCACTTGAATGCCGCTCGCAAGTGGCGTATCAACATCCCTACACTGCCCGCCCTCTCGTTACCTGGCCTCCTGTTACCTGCTAAGCGAGTGCGCTCCATGTCCCAGGATTTCTACTTCTTGTTGATGCCGGGTTTCTCGGCCATCGGATTTATCTCGGCCATCGAGCCGTTGCGGGTCGCCAATCGCTTTCGCGGCGAGCTCTATCGCTGGCATGTGCTGAGCGCGGATGGCGGGGCGGTGCTGGCCAGCAACGGCATGTCGGTCAACGCCGATGCGGCGCTGGAGCCGCTGAAGAAAGGCGCGACACTGCTGGTGGTCGCCGGGTTCGAACCGCTGAAGTTCACCACCCCGGCGCTGGAACACTGGCTGCGCCGCCTGGACAACGAAGGAGTGACCCTCGGCGCCATCGATACCGGTAGCTTCATCCTCGCCGAGGCCGGTTTGCTCGACGGCCATCGCCTGACCCTGCACTGGGAAGCCATCGACGCCTTCAAGGAATCCTATCCACAGCTCAGCGTCACCCAGGAACTGTTCGAGATTGACCGCCGTCGCATCACGTCCGCCGGAGGTACCGCTTCCATTGATTTGATGCTGGATCTGATTGCCCAGGCCCACGGCCCGGAACTGGCGATCCGGGTCAGCGAGCAATTCGTGCTCGGCCGCATCCGCCCGCGCAAAGACCACCAGCGCATGGAAGTCGCCACCCGTTATGGCATCAGCAACAAGAAACTGGTGCATGTGATCGGTGAGATGGAGCAGCACAGCGAACCACCGCTGAGCACGCTGGAACTGGCGGAATCGATCAAGGTGACGCGGCGACAACTGGAGCGCCTGTTTCGCCTGCACCTGAACGACACGCCGAGTAATTTCTATCTGCGGTTGAGGCTGGAGAAGGCGCGGCAGTTATTGCGGCAAACAGACATGAGTGTGCTGGAGGTGAGCATTGCCTGCGGGTTTGAATCGCCGTCGTATTTCACTCGCAGCTATCGGGCGAAGTATGAGCGCTGCCCGCGGGAGGACCGGCGTACCGCCAATGCCTGAACACCTGATATCCCTGTGGGAGCGGGCTTGCTCGCGAATGCGATGTACCAGTCGACATTTAAATTGACTGACCCACCGCCTTCGCGAGCAAGCCCGCTCCCACATTTTTACGCTGGCGCCTGGAGTTACTTCTTCACCAACGCCGAACATGCCGCTTTATAGGCCTCATGCTGATACTTGTTCAGCGTCCCTGGCAGTTCGAAATTGTGCTTTTTAGCCTGGGCATTGATGGTCTGCGGCGACAGCAAGCTCACCTCGCAATTCTCCAGCAACTGGAAAACCCCCTCGATCTTGAAGGTGGTCGGCCCGCCAGCGAACTCGCCTTTCTTGCTGCGCTTCTTGATCGCGATACGGTCGATGGAGTTCTCACGGACAAACGAAGCGAGCTGGGCTGCGAACACTTTGACGTTGGCGGCTTCGTCGTCATCGTCCAGGGCAATTTTCTTGGTGGCGAGCGCGACATGGCTCAGCGCTTGGCCGTCCAGCGTGGCCACGGCGATGATCGCTTCGCTGCCTTTGATTTCGATGCCGCAGACTTTCATGTTGAATCCCTTTACTGGCTGAAGCGTGCAGCTTACAGCTCAAGTTGAGTGGCGGTGATACCAAACGCCGCGGCGATCTTTTCGCGGGTGGCCTTGCGAGGCTTGGCGACCGTTTCCTGTTGGGCAAATGCCGGCTGGGATATACCCATTCGTTTGGCCACTTCATCCTGGGTAAGGTTCAAGTGTTCGCGCCAGGCGCGAATTGGGGTAGCGCCATCGACAATGCGGCTCACCACCTCGTGAGGGATCAAATCGGGCTCGATTTTCTGTGCCACGTATTGTGCATAGGGAATGACAACAAAGGCTGGATTGCCTTCGGCGTCGTTGATGATTTGGATGTCAGTAGGTGCGTTCATCGCGTTTTTTGACCTCTTGAATACTGACCACTTTGATCGCGCCATCCCAGTCGAACATAACCCGGTAATTACCGACACGCAGCCGATAAGTGTAGTCATGACCGACCAGTGCTTTGACATTGCCTACATCGGGCATGTCTGCCAGCGCCGTGATGGCATCACGAACCTGAATCTGGTGAACGGAATGCAATCTCAAGAGTTGCTTAACGGCCTTTCGAGTCCAGTGGATGCTATTCATGGAAGAATATAAGTCTTTTATAAGATTTGCGAATATTTACTTATATTTTTCAGGTGCACAATCAACAACAATTATCAGCATGTTGCGTGAAAAGCCCACAGATTGGGGCTTCCAGGCAATACGTGTAGGCAGGGGAAGAGCGTGTTGTAGGAAAAAGGGAAAGTGCTGTTGAAAGCTGGACGCAGTTCCAGCTTTCACCGGAATATTCAGGATCACTCCTGCCCGATCGACTCCAAAAACTCCGACCGTTCATCACTCATCCGCGCCACACAATCGTTCTGGGCAATGGTCAACGCCTTGCTGCCGGCGGTGGCCGGGAAGGTTTCGACGGCGCAGTCTGCGTCGCGGGTCTTCAGCCATTGCTGTTGGGCGGCTTTGATCCTGGCGGTGATGTCGGTCAGTTGCGACGGGTTTTTGCCGTACTGCGACTGCATGCGTTCGGTCAGGCCCTGGAGGTTTTCCTTGAGCAGGTCTTCGGCGGTGGTTTTGCTGAAGGCCGAGCATTCCAGGGTCTGGACGTCGTTTTCGACTTTGTCGCACGGGTTGTCGTCGGACACCTCCGCTGCGTGTACGCCGGTCGCAATCAGTGCCATTGCCAGAATGATCGATTTCATTATCGTCGCCGCTCTTGTCCAGTGAAGCATCCAGTGATGCGGCGAATTCTGGCCCAAGCCGAGGGCCTTGAACAGGTCGGAGATTGTGCCGTGCGACGACCCTTTGTCGCGGATTGACGCTTTCGGCAATTCCCCTGTCGTTTTTGCACCCGGGCGCCGAGGCACCGAGGCATATGCTGGCCCCAAAGCGCCGGCAGACGATTCGGCGCATGAATCGCCAACAAGGGGACAGCCTGATGAGCCCAGCCGAATTGCACGCCGACAGCATCGTTATCGACGGGCTGATTATCGCCAAGTGGAACCGTGAACTGTTCGAAGACATGCGCAAGGGCGGTTTGACCGCAGCCAACTGCACCGTGTCGGTGTGGGAGGGCTTCCAGGCCACCGTCAACAACATTGCCGCGAGCCAGAAGCTGATCCGCGAGAACAGCGACCTGGTGATTCCGGTCCGCACCACCGCCGACATCCGTAAAGCCAAGGAGCAGGGCAAGACCGGCATCCTTTTCGGCTTCCAGAATGCCCACGCCTTTGAAGACCAGATCGGCTATGTCGAGGTGTTCAAGCAACTCGGCGTCGGCATCGTGCAGATGTGCTACAACACCCAGAACCTGGTAGGCACCGGCTGCTACGAGCGTGACGGCGGCCTGTCGGGCTTCGGTCGCGAAATCGTCGCCGAGATGAACCGGGTCGGCGTGATGTGCGACCTGTCCCACGTCGGCTCCAAGACTTCCGAAGAAGTCATCCTCGAATCGAAGAAACCGGTCTGCTACTCCCACTGCCTGCCGTCGGGGCTCAAGGAGCACCCGCGCAACAAGTCCGATGAAGAACTCAAGTTCATTGCCGACCACGGTGGCTTTGTCGGCGTGACCATGTTCGCGCCATTCCTGGCCAAGGGCATCGATTCGACCATCGACGACTACGCCGAAGCCATCGAGTACGTGATGAACATTGTCGGCGAAGACGCCATCGGCATCGGCACCGACTTCACCCAGGGCCATGGCCAGGACTTCTTCGAATACCTGACCCACGACAAGGGCTACGCCCGCCGCCTGACCAGCTTCGGCAAGATCATCAACCCGCTGGGCATCCGCACCGTGGGCGAGTTCCCGAACCTGACCGAAACCCTGCTCAAACGCGGCCACTCCGAGCGAGTGGTACGCAAGATCATGGGCGAAAACTGGGTAAGCGTCCTCAAGGACGTTTGGGGCGAGTAAGCCCACTTTGAACAGCGATCCCTTGTAGCAGCTGCCGAGGTACGAGGCTGCGTCGGGCTGCGAAGCGGCCCCCGAGGGCGGTCCTACGGACACGCAACGCAGCCTCGTACCTCGGCAGCTGCTACGCAAAACACACAACGAATTTTCTGGAGTTAAGTTTCCATGGCCAAGATCGCCCCGCAATTGCCAATCGAAGTCGACAGCGAAACCGGTGTCTGGACCTCCGACGCCCTGCCGATGCTGTACGTGCCGCGCCATTTCTTCGTCAACAACCACATGGGCATCGAGGAAGTGCTGGGCGCTGAAGCCTATGCCGAAATCCTCTACAAGGCCGGCTACAAGTCCGCCTGGCACTGGTGTGAAAAAGAAGCCGAATGCCACGGCCTGGAAGGCGTCGCGGTGTTCGAGCACTACATGAAACGCCTGTCGCAGCGCGGCTGGGGCCTGTTCAAGATCCAGGACATCGACCTCGACAAAGGCACCGCCAGCGTCAAGCTCGAACACTCGGCATTCGTCTACGTGTACGGCAAGGTCGGGCGCAAGGTCGACTACATGTTCACTGGCTGGTTTGCAGGGGCGATGGACCAGATCCTCGCCGCTCGCGGCAGCAAGATCCGCACCGTGGCCGAACAAGTCTACGGTGGCTCCGAAGAGGGCCACGAAGACGGCTTGTTCACCGTCAAGCCGTTGTAAGTCGAGGAACCCGCCATGGCTTTCGAAGCAATGTTCCAGCCGATCCAGATCGGCAAACTGACCATCCGCAACCGCGTGCTCAGCACCGCGCACGCCGAGGTCTATGCCACCGACGGCGGCATGACCACCGATCGGTACGTCAAGTACTACGAAGAGAAAGCCAAGGGCGGGATCGGCCTGGCGATTTGCGGCGGTTCGTCCGTGGTGGCCATCGACAGTCCGCAGGAATGGTGGAGTTCGGTGAACCTGTCCACCGACCGCATCATTCCGCACTTCCAGAATCTGGCCGATGCCATGCACAAGCACGGCGCCAAGATCATGATCCAGATTACCCACATGGGCCGTCGCTCGCGTTGGGACGGCTTCAACTGGCCGACGCTGATGTCGCCGTCGGGTGTGCGCGAGCCGGTGCACCGTGCCACTTGCAAAACCATCGAGCCGGAAGAGATCTGGCGGGTGATCGGTAACTACGCTCAAGCGGCCCGCCGCGCCAAGGCCGGTGGCCTGGACGGTGTCGAACTGTCGGCGGTGCATCAGCACATGATCGACCAGTTCTGGAGCCCGCGGGTCAACAAGCGTACCGACGAATGGGGCGGCACCTTCGAAGGCCGGATGAAGTTCGGTCTGGAAGTCTTGAAAGCCGTACGCGCCGAGGTCGGTGACGATTTCTGCGTGGGCATGCGCATCTGTGGTGACGAGTTCCACCCGGATGGTCTATCCCACGAAGACATGAAGCAGATCGCCAAGTATTACGACGATACCGGCATGCTCGACTTCATCGGCGTCGTGGGTTCGGGTTGCGACACCCACAACACCCTGGCCAACGTGATTCCGAACATGAGTTATCCGCCGGAGCCGTTCCTGCATCTGGCTGCCGGCATCAAGGAAGTGGTCAAGGTTCCAGTGCTGCACGCGCAGAACATCAAGGACCCGAACCAGGCCACGCGTATCCTGGAAGGCGGTTACGTCGACATGGTCGGCATGACCCGCGCGCATATCGCCGACCCGCACCTGATCGCCAAGATCAAAATGGGCCAGATCGACCAGATCAAACAATGCGTCGGTGCCAACTATTGCATCGACCGTCAGTATCAGGGCCTGGATGTGCTGTGCATTCAGAACGCTGCTACCTCCCGTGAATACATGGGCCTGCCGCACATCATCGAAAAAACCACTGGCGTGAAACGCAAGGTGGTGGTGGTCGGCGCCGGTCCTGCCGGGATGGAAGCCGCCCGCGTGGCCGCCGAGCGTGGCCACGACGTGACCCTGTTCGAGAAAAAGGAATTCATCGGCGGGCAGATCACCACCGCATCGAAAGCCCCGCAACGGGACCAGATCGCCGGTATCACCCGCTGGTATCAACTGGAACTGGCGCGGTTGAAAGTCGACCTGCGCCTGGGTACCGCGGCTGACGCGCCAACCATCATGGACCTGCGTCCGGACGTGGTGGTGCTGGCCGTCGGCGGTCATCCGTTCATCGAGCAGAACGAACACTGGGGCGCAGCTGAAGGCCTGGTGGTCAGCAGCTGGGA
Organism: Pseudomonas sp. GW821-FHT02A08; assembly: GCF_059422045.1. NCBI lineage: Bacteria > Pseudomonadati > Pseudomonadota > Gammaproteobacteria > Pseudomonadales > Pseudomonadaceae > Pseudomonas > Pseudomonas sp. GW821-FHT02A08. The sequence goes on along the minus strand of NZ_JBWKWD010000005.1, from coordinate 144,717 downwards.
CATCCTCGACGGCAAGGTTGCACCGGGCAAGAACGTGCTGGTCTACGACACCATTTGCGAATTCACCGGCATGTCGACCGCTGACTTCATCGCGGACAAGGGCAGCCAGGTCGAGATCGTTACCGACGACATCAAGCCGGGCGTCGCCATCGGGGGCACATCGTTCCCGACTTACTACCGCAGCATGTACCCGAAAGAAGTGATCATGACCGGCGACATGATGCTGGAGAAGGTCTACCGCGAAGGCGACAAGCTGGTGGCGGTACTGGAAAACGAATACACCGGTGCCAAAGAGGAGCGGGTGGTTGACCAGGTGGTCGTGGAAAACGGCGTGCGTCCGGACGAAGAAATCTACTACGCGCTGAAGGAAGGCTCGCGCAACAAAGGCCAGATCGACGTCGAAGCCTTGTTCGCGATCAAGCCGCAACCTTGCCTGGAGCAGAGCGGCGACGGCTACCTGCTGTTCCGCATCGGCGACTGCGTGGCCCAGCGTAACGTGCACGCGGCGATCTATGACGCGCTGCGGTTGTGCAAGGATTTCTAAAGGCTGCACTTGACCCTGTGGGAGCGGGCTTGCCCGCGAATGCAATCTGTCTGCCGACATTGATGTCGACTGACCCACCGCTTTCGCGGGCAAGCCCGCTCCCACAGGAACCGCCGACCGCGTTTCTCCAAGATGTACTGGTGGGAGCTTCACCATGTTGAACACCCTTCTTCCAATCCTGTTGTTCGCAGCCCTCGGCCTTGGTGTCCTGGGCGCGTTTCGGCGGGTGGCCATGTGGCGCCGGGGCCGGGCTTCGAAAGTCGACCTGATCGGTGGCCTGCTGGCCATGCCCAAGCGCTACATGGTCGACTTGCACCATGTGGTGGCGCGGGACAAATACATTGCCAACACCCACGTCGCTACGGCCGGTGGTGCAGTGGCGTCCATCGTGCTGGCGATTCTGGTGCATGGTTTCGGCCTGCATAACCGCTTCCTCGGCTATGCGCTGTTGCTGATGACGGCGGTGATGTTCGTCGGCGCGGTCTTCGTTTACCTGCGTCGACGCAACCCGCCGGCGCGCCTGTCGAAAGGCCCGTGGATGCGCCTGCCGAAAAGCCTGCTGGCGTTCTCGGCTTCGTTCTTCCTGTTGACCTTGCCGGTGGCCGGGATCCTCCCGGAAAATTTCGGTGGCTGGCTGTTGGCGGCGATTCTCGGGGTTGGCGTGTTGTGGGGCGTGTCGGAACTGTTCTTCGGCATGACCTGGGGCGGGCCGATGAAGCACGCCTTCGCCGGTGCGCTGCACCTGGCCTGGCACCGTCGCGCCGAGCGTTTCGGTGGTGGTCGTTCCACGGGCCTCAAGCCTCTGGACTTGAACGACCCGACTGCGCCACTGGGCGTCGAAAAACCCAAGGATTTCACCTGGAACCAGTTGCTCGGCTTCGACGCCTGTGTGCAGTGCGGTAAATGCGAAGCCGCGTGCCCGGCGTTCGCCGCCGGTCAGCCGCTGAACCCGAAAAAACTGATTCAGGACATGGTCGTCGGCCTGGCCGGTGGCACCGATGCCAATTTCGCCGGCAGCCCGTATCCGGGCAAACCGATTGGTGAGCACGCCGGTAATCCGCATCAACCGATCGTCAACGGTCTGGTGGATGCCGAGACCCTGTGGTCGTGCACCACCTGCCGCGCCTGCGTCGAGGAATGCCCGATGATGATCGAGCACGTCGATGCCATTGTCGACATGCGCCGTCATCTGACCCTGGAAAAAGGCGCGACCCCGAACAAGGGGGCCGAAGTCCTGGAAAACCTGATCGCCACCGACAACCCGGGCGGTTTCGCACCGGGCGGGCGGATGAACTGGGCGGCGGATTTGAACCTCAATTTGCTCAGCGAAAAGAAATCCACCGACGTGCTGTTCTGGGTCGGCGACGGTGCGTTCGACATGCGCAACCAGCGCACTCTGCGTGCCTTCGTCAAAGTGCTGAAAGCGGCCAAGGTCGACTTCGCAGTGCTTGGCCTCGAAGAGCGTGACAGTGGAGACGTGGCACGACGCCTGGGCGACGAAGCGACCTTCCAGCTGTTGGCCAAACGCAACATCCAGACTTTGGCCAAGTACAGCTTCAACCGCATCGTCACCTGCGATCCTCACAGTTTCCACGTGCTGAAAAACGAGTACGGCGCCTTCGATGGCAACTACCTGGTGCAGCACCACAGCACCTACATGGCGGAAATCATCGATGCTGGCGCGCTCAATCTCGGTCAGCACAAAGGCGACAGCGTGACCTACCACGACCCGTGTTACCTCGGCCGCTACAACGGTGAATACGAGGCGCCGCGTCAGGTCCTGCGCGCCCTTGGGATCGAAGTGAAAGAGATGCAACGTTCCGGCTTCCGCTCCCGCTGCTGCGGCGGTGGCGGCGGCGCGCCGATCACCGACATTCCGGGCAAGCAGCGGATTCCCGACATGCGCATGGAGGACATCCGTGAAACCGGTGCCGAACTGGTGGCAGTGGGTTGTCCACAATGCACGGCGATGCTCGAAGGCGTGGTCGAACCACGGCCGTTGATCAAGGACATCGCCGAACTGGTGGCTGATGCGCTGCTCGAAGACGCTGCGCCGGGAAAGCCTTCGGCACCGGCCAAACGTGAACCTGCGGAGGTGCACTGATGAGCGACATTATCCGCCGCGACCCACGGGCCGAATGGATTGCCCGCAACCGTCTGCACCCGCTGCACGCGACCATGCAGCCGGCGCAACACAGCTGGATGGGGCCTAACGGCGTCATCCGCAAGAATCCTCATGGCATCGGTTTCATTGGCCCCAACGGCATCAAGCGTATCGACCGTAGCGGCGCTCAGCAGGGTGGAGCGACAAAACGTTCAGCCGCTGTTGAGGTGCAATTGCCGCTACATCAGGTGGCCGCGCCGGCGTTTTACATCAGCGTGGTGCCGGACATGGTCGGTGGCCGCTTGAGCAGCCACGACCGTGACCTGCTGGGCCTGGCCCATCAACTGGCCGGCAAGGACGGCGCGGTGCTGGCCGTGGTCTTCGGTGAGCACAAGGAAAACGCTTTCCCCGCGGCTGGCGTGGATCGCTTGCTGGTGCTGAAAGGCGACGAGTTTAGCGGTTATGCACCGGAACAACGGGTCCAGGGCCTGCGGGCTGTGGATAACCAGTTCAGCCCACGTCATTGGTTGCTGCCGGACAGCCGCAGCGGTGGTGGTGAGTTGGGTCGACGTTTTGCCGCCGCATTGGGCGAACGCCCGGCCACGCGGGTCTGGCAGGTCAAGGATCAGGAGTGCATCGGCCGCGCCGGTGCGGGTTTGCAAGACCTTGCGCGTCCCGTGGCTCGCTTGATTCTGGCCGCTGCCGAATGCGCCGAACCGGTCAGCGAAACCCGTCACGAAGCCTTGCCCGTGGAGTTATCCACAACCGTGGCACGCAGCCTGTCGCGGATCGAAGATCTGGGCGCAGTGGCCGTCGATCCGGCGGCAATCCCCATGGCCGAAGCCGAGTTCATTTTCTCCGGCGGCAACGGGGTCAAGGACTGGGGACTTTTCCACAGGACCGCCGAGGCCCTTGGCGCGACCGAAGGCGCCTCCCGGGTGGCGGTGGACGACGGCTTCATGGCCCGCGACCGCCAGGTCGGCGCGTCCGGCACCTGGGTCACCGCACGGGTCTATGTGGCGGTGGGGATTTCCGGGGCGATCCAGCACCTGCAAGGCATTGGTGCCTGCGACAAGGTGGTGGCGATCAACCTCGACCCTGGCTGCGACATGATCAAGCGCGCGGACCTCTCGGTGATCGGTGAGAGCGCGGAGATTCTTCAAGCCTTGATCGAGGCGGTAGAGGCTTACCGCAACGACGCCAAGCGCGATGCGGCTTAAGGGAAGGAAAGGGTTATGAGCACGAAAATCATCAGCCTGGTGTCGATCGGCGCCCACCCGACATCCGGTCGGCCGCGTCGCGCGGAGCAGGATGCGCGGGCGGTTGAACTGGGCCTGCAATTGGCTGGGGATAACTTGCAGGTGCTGCATGCCGGTGACATCGCCGAGCCAGCCTTGCGCGCTTACCTGGGCATGGGGCTCGAACAACTGCATGTGCTCGAGCAACCGCAAGGCGCCGATGCGCTGCCGGCATTGACCGAGTATCTGCGTGATGCCGGGGCGCAGGTGGTGTTGACCGGCAGCCAGGCGGAAACCGGTGAAGGTTCGGGCATGTTGCCCTTCCTGCTGGCCGAGAGCCTGGGCTGGCCGCTGGTGGTGGGGCTGGCGCAGGTCGAGTCCATCGATGGCGGTTCGGCGCTGGTGTTGCAAGCTTTGCCCCGTGGTCAACGTCGGCGGCTGAAGGTGCGCCTGCCGTTTGTGGCGACAGTGGATAACGCCGCACCCAAGCCTCGACAGAGCGCTTACGGCCCGGCTCGACGCGGCGTGCTGCAAGCACAGGACGTCGAGGTCATCGACGATGAACTGCTCGCGGTCGCCAGCCTGCAACCGGCCAAGCCACGGCCCAAGCGCCTGAAGGTGATCAAGGCCAAGAGTGGTGCCGACCGCATGAAAGCCGCAACGGCCAAGGCCAGTGGTGGAGGCGGGCAGGTGCTCAAGGGCGTTACGGCACAAGCGGGGGCTGAAGCGATCCTCAAGTTGCTGATTGAAGAAGGTGTGGTCCGCTGACAAATAGTCGCCCTGGATCAAATGTGGGAGCGGGCTTGCTCGCGAAGGTGGTGTGTAAGTCGACACGAATATTGCCTGGCCCGCCGCTTTCGCGAGCAAGCCCGCTCCCACAGAAAAGTTTCATCTCACCGACATTAATGGGGGAACAATGGCAGTTGCATTTCGTTCGGCAGTGCGCGCGGATGCGCGTGAGATTGCGCGCTTGTTCCAGATTTCATCCGAGGGCGCTTCAGATTACATCTGGAGCCAGATCGCAGAGCCCGGCCAGGATCTGCTGGATGTCGGCGCCATTCGCTATGCCCGCGACGACGTGGACTTCTCCTACCAGAACTGCCTGATTGCCGAGGCCGATGGCCAGGTCATAGGCATGATGCACAGCTATGTGATGCGTCACGATCCCTTGGCGGTGCCGACGACTGATCCGGTACTGGCGCCTTACGCCGACATGGAAGTGCCCGATACCCTGTACATCTCCAGCCTGGCCCTGCATGAAGGCTGGCGCAACCGGGGGCTGGGCGTGCGGTTTCTCGCCCATGCTCAAGAACGTGCCGATCAACTGGGGCTCAATGGCCTGAGCCTGATCGACTATGCCGCCAACACTGGCGCCCGGCGTTTTTACGAGCGGCACGGTTTCGGGATCATCAAGACCTGCCAGGTCACACCCCATCCGATGATTCGCGTCACCGGTGACGCCTATCTTATGCACAGGCCCTGAGCTTGCCCGAGCGCTCGACCGGCGACGGTTATCCACAACGCCGCAAACCCTCGTTCTCGTCCCGCGCCGACGGGGGCGGTGAGCTACAGTTCTCTATGCGCTGATCAAGGGTGCGACACGCTTTCGGGAGGTTTCAGACATTCAGCGCTGACTCATAAAACCCGGTTTTCATGACTGGCCTGAATATGAAGACTTTCGCTCTTCTGGCGCTCTTTGCATCAAGCTTGTGGGTATCCACAGGCTTGATCTCTGCCGCCCGGACTACGTCCGTGGATGACCAGGATTTTTACCGCTGGATAGACACCGAACAGGGCCGTAGCGCGTCTCTGGCGCAACTGCGGCAACAGTGCGACAAGGTGCTGGATCCCGATAGACACCTCAGCTGTTCGGTCACGGTCTTCGCCAGAATGCTGGAAGCCAAGGCCGCCAACCAACTCCCCGAATACTATCTGGCGATCAAGGACAAGCATGCCCGGGCGATTGCAGCCGACGCCGATCTGAAGCCTCTGTTCTCCACGTTTGGCAGCAAATCACTGGCTATCCTGGCGGCGACCGGCGATTTCTCGGTCAACGGTTTGGCGCGGCATGAGGTGCTGCCGCTCCACCCGTATGCCGACAACTTTTACGTCGCTGAAGAAGTGTTGCCGTTTATCGATGTGGGCGCGGCCAATGGTGCCTCGGCGCGTTTTGTACTGGACACGGGGGCGCCGCAAACCCGGGTCAATATCGACACTGCGAAAAAGATGGGCGTCAGGTTGTTGCCCGATGCTTTTTATCGCTACAGCACCTTTTATGGCGAGAAGGGGCTGGCTGCGAGGCTGGGCATTCTCGGGTCGCTGAAAGTCGGCACCCGCGAGTTCAGGAACGTCCTGGTCTTTGTCAGCGACCGGGATAATCTGTTGGGGCTCGATCTGATCAGCAAGCTGGGGCGCTTGAAGATCACCAGCAGAACACTGGAGCTAAATTCGCCGCCTGCCACACGCTGTGATGCGTTGACTGTCGTTAGCCGCCAGGATCTCAATCAACGCCTGGTGGTTGCCGCACAGCTGGATCGCCGGGCAACGCAGGCCATCATCGATACGGGAAATGTCGACTACCTGACGGCCTCGTCGCCCGGCAGACAGCTCAGCGTTGTGCAGGCGCTGACACCGGGAAGCTCGAACGCTTACACCGGCGACAAAAGGCGCTTTCAACGCTTCGACGGCGTATTGGTCATGCAAGGCAACATCATGGTGGTCAGTTACAAGTACTATCCGGGCTTCACCATCCCGCCGTCGCTGCTGGGCGGGCAATATGTTCCGTCGATATTGCTCGGCTGGCGCGCCTTCAAAGACTTCGAATTGAACCTGGACCTGGGTTCAGGTCGGTCGTGCCTCAATAAAGTTTGAACAACTTCGGTGTTTACCCACAATCCCTGTTGGTGGTTCTGTGGATAACATGTTCGCCCCTCGCTACACCCCATACAAATAAAGCCCTGTAAGCCGGCGGTCAAAAAACAACCAGCCTTGCTCGTGTTTTTTTCAAGCTTTTTCAAGGGGATAAGTGCTGTCGCTGAGGGGAACTTGCCCCCAATCTCTGTTGGCGCTTCTGTGGATAAGATGTTTGTTGTCGGCTGTAGGCCTTATAAACAGGGGTGTGCAGGCTTCTGATCATAAAATGATCAAAAGACGGTTTTGCACCGTCAGACTCCACGTAAACGCCGGGTTTCTGCGGGTTTTAGAGGTTTTCCACAGAGGTTGCGAAGTTAACCCCAAAGTCTGTTGGCGCTTCTGTGGATAAGGTGTTTGCCATCCTCTGAACGCCACGCAGTCCGTGCCTTGCAGGTTGCTGATTAAAAAATGATCAGCTCGCCCGTGGAAGCATGCTTCTGGATAAGTCACGGTTTTTCTTTGGGTTCTGTGGAGAAATTTTGCGGATTTTCCACAGTTGTCCCCATTAGCTGTGGGTGGAGGTGTGGATAACTTGTTCGCGGAAGGCTGGGAGGTGCGGCGGGCATAGGCCTGAACGAGATAGGTCATATTTCGTACAGTTCTGGATGATCTGGGAAAGTGGGGGCGCTTTCGCGAGCAAGCCCGCTCCCACATTTGTCCGTGTCGTTCACAAAAGTTGTGTACGCCACCGATCCACTGTGGGAGCGGGCTTGCTCGCGAAGCTTTTGATCTTGATCAGCCGCTAACCGGGACACCCTTGAGGTACGGCGCAGGCTCGGCCCCCAGGTTGCTCAGCAGGCGCTCGCTGTACCAGTCCACGAAGTTCACTACGCCGAACTCATAGGTCTTGGAGTACGGGCCAGGCTGGTACGCGGTGGAGTTGATGCCGCGCTGGTTCTCTTCGGCCAGGCGACGGTCCTGGTCGTTGGTGGCGTCCCAGACCTTGCGCATGCGCTCCACGTCGTAGTCCACGCCTTCGACCGCGTCCTTGTGCACGATCCACTTGGTGGTGACCATGGTTTCCTGGGCGCTGATCGGCCACACGGTGAACACGATGATGTGGTCGCCCATGCAGTGGTTCCAGGAGTGCGGCAGGTGCAGGATGCGCATCGAGCCCAGGTCCGGGTTCTTGATGCGGCCCATCAGCTTGGCGCAGCCCTGCTTGCCGTCCATGGTCATCGACACGGTGCCCTTGAGCAGCGGCATGCGCACGATGCGGTTGCGCAGGCCGAAGCTGGCGTGGGCATAAGGGATCTTCTCGGCTTCCCAGGCTGCGGCGGAGGCGGCGACGTGGTCCTTGAACGCCTGGTCGGCGCGCGGGTCGGTGACGTCGTCCCATTCCAGCAGGGTTTTCAACAGTTCCGGGTGCGATGCGTTGCAGTGGTAGCACTCGCGGTTGTTTTCCAGCACCAGCTTCCAGTTGGCTTTTTCCATCAAGGTGGTGGTGATCGCCACCTTGGTGTTCTCCATGTCGTACGGTTCCATGTAGTGGTTGAGCGTCGACAGGAAGTCATCGATGGCCGGCGGGTTTTCCGCCAGGCTGATGAAGATGTAGCCACCGGCGGTCTTCACGTTCACCGGCTTGAGGCCGTACTGGTTCATGTCGAAGTCGGCGCCCATTTCGGTGCCGGCGAACAGCAGGCGGCCGTCGAGTTCGTAGGTCCACTGGTGGTAGTGGCAAACCAGCTTGGCGACCTTGCCCTTGTCGCTGGTGCACAGGCGCGAGCCACGGTGGCGGCAGACGTTGTGGAACGCGTGCACCACGCCTTCGGCGCCACGGATCACGATGATCGGGTTCTTGCCGATCTGCAGGGTCAGGTAGTTGCCCTTGGCAGGGATCTCGCAGGTCATGCCGGCGATCAACCACTCTTTCTGAAAGATTTCCTGCATGTCGATATCAAACAGGCGCTCGTCGGAGTAAAACGGCTGCGGCAGCGAAAAGGTGCGCTCGCGCTCTTGCAGCATCTGGGCGGTGGCCTTGCGTGCGGGTTCCAGCGGATCGCCCAGGCTCAGGGTAGTAGTGACGTCCATCGTTTAATCCTCAAGGCCATTCTGTGTGGCCGGCGAAAGTGGCTAATCAGGTGTGCTGTTCAGGGTTGCTACGCAAGGTGTAAAGATTGTGTCTTGGTATGGGGCGAGTGTGGGGCCGCCGCTGGCCAGAACCTTATCCATGGGCGACATGGTGCAATCTGTTCCCGACGCGCAAGCCCCGGTCGTTGGGGGCTGGTCGCGATAAGCATGTCAATGTCGCAGATAGGTAAATGGATGGTTCGCGCTATACGCAGAATCGCCAACATGAAGGCCGACAGTCGGCCGTGGAGATCAGCATGTCCAACAGCTTCCTGAACCCGGTAACCACCCAGACCTGGGCCAATGGCCGACACATCGTCCGTTGCGTCAAAGTCATCCAGGAAACCTGGGATGTGCGCACCTTTTGCTTCATGGCCGATCAGCCGATCCTGTTCTTCTTCAAGCCGGGGCAGTTTGTCACCCTGGAGCTGGAGATTGAAGGCCAGCCGATCATGCGTTCGTACACCATCTCCAGCTCGCCGTCGGTGCCGTACAGCTTTTCGGTGACCATCAAGCGGGTGCCGGGCGGCAAGGTGTCCAACTGGCTGCACGACACCTTGCACGAAGGCCAGGAACTGGCGGTGCACGGGCCGGTCGGGCTGTTCAATGCCATGGACTTCACCGCGCCGAAAGTGCTCTACCTCAGCGGCGGCGTTGGTATCACGCCGGTCATGTCCATGGCGCGCTGGTTCTATGACACCAACGGCAATGTCGACATGGTGTTTATTCACAGCGCCCGTTCGCCTAAAGACATCATTTACCACCGCGAGCTGGAGCACATGGCGTCGCGGATCGAAAACTTCAGCCTGCACCTGATCTGCGAGAAGCACGGCATGGGTGAGCCCTGGGCCGGTTATCGCGGTTACCTGAACCACAGAATGCTTGAATTGATGGCGCCTGACTTCCTTGAGCGCGAAGTATTCTGCTGCGGCCCCACACCCTATATGAATGCGGTCAAGCGCTTGCTGGAAGGCGCAGGTTTCGACATGTCGCGTTACCACGAAGAATCCTTCGGTGCGACCCCGCCAGAGGCGCGCGCCGATGCGGTAGAACATGCCGAACAAGCGGCCGAAGCACCGGAAGTGGACGCCGCGGACTTGCATCAAGTGGAATTCACCGCCTCCGGCAAGAGCATCCGCGTGGCCCCGGGCGAAACCGTGCATGCGGCGGCGGCCAAGGTCGGCCTGATGATTCCGAAAGCCTGCGGCATGGGCATCTGCGGCACCTGCAAGGTGATGAAGCTGGGCGGCGAAGTGGAGATGGAACACAACGGCGGGATCACCGAGGAAGACGAAGCCGAAGGGTTCATCCTGTCGTGCTGCAGCGTGCCGAAGGGCGATGTGCGCATCGAGTACTGATTCACATCGCAGAACCTGTGGGAGCGGGCTTGCTCGCGAAGGCGGTGTGTCATTCAACATCAATGTTGACTGATCCGACGCTTTCGCGAGCAAGCCCGCTCCCACAATGGTCGGTGTTTCAATCTACAAACAAGTCAGGCATCAGTGCTGCATCGCTGTCCGGCGCGAACCGATAGTGTTCGAACTCCGTCACACCGCTTTCCCGCAGAATTTCTTCATCGATCAGCAAGCGCCCGGTCAAGCTGCGGTTTGCGCTGCTCAGAATGACATGGGCGGCATCCGCCATGATCGCAGGCGTGCGCGCATGCTTGAATGACTCGCGCGACCCCAACTGAAACTCGATGGCGGCAGTGGCGATCATCGTCTGTGGCCACAGCGAGTTGACGCTGATGCCGTAGTTCTTGAATTCCTCACTCATACCCAGGGTCAGCATGCTCATGCCGTATTTGGTGACGGTGTAGGGGCTGTATTGGGCGAACCATTTGGTGGCCAGGTTCAGCGGCGGGGAAAGATTGAGGATATGGCCGCCGGACTTCTTCAGATAGGGCAAAGCAGCCTGGCTGCACAGCAATACGGCACGGGTGTTGATCTGGTGCATCAGGTCAAAACGCTTGAGTTCGAGGTGCTGGACTCCGGTCAGCTTGATCGCCCCGGCATTGTTGATCAGGGCATCGATGCTGCCGAAATGTTCGTTGGCCTGGGCCAGGGCTGCACGTACGGCATCCTCTTCCCGCACATCTACCTGCAAGGCCAGCGCCTTGCCGCCCGCGGCTTCCACTTCCAGGGCCACGCTGAAAATCGTGCCTGGAAGCTTGGCGTGGGGTTCGGCACTTTTGGCGGCGATCACAATGTTGGCCCCATCGCGTGCGGCCCGCAGCGCAATCTCGCGGCCGATGCCACGGCTGGCGCCGGTGATGAACAGGGTTTTGCCTTGCAATGACATGCTGACGCTCCTGATTGTTTTTATGTGAGCGGGGTGGCTCGACAAACAATGTAGACGAAGTCTTCAGGTGCGAACGATGAGGGGCGATTGGATTGGCTTCTGTGGGAGCGGGCTTGCTCGCGAATACGGTGGGTCAGTTACCGCAGATGCTGAATGTACTACCGCTTTCGCGAGCAAGCCCGCTCCCACAGGGGGGGGATCGGTGTAAACCAGAGTTTTAGTGGGACATCACTTCACGAATGTCTTTCGCCAATTCCCGCACACGCTCTTCCTCGGTATCCCACGAGCACATGAAGCGTGCGCCGCCGTTGCCGATGAAGGTGTAGAAGCGCCAGCCCTTGGCGGTCAATGCGGCGATGGCCGGTTCCGACAGTTGCAGGAACACGCCGTTGGCCTGCACCGGGAACATCAGCTCCACCCCCGGAATGTCGCTGACCAGTTCGGCCAGCAATTGCGCGCAGTGGTTGGCGTGGTTGGCGTATTTGAGCCAGGCGTCGTTTTCCAGAATCCCGACCCACGGCGCCGACAGGAAGCGCATTTTCGACGCCAGCTGCCCGGCCTGTTTGCAGCGATAGTCGAAGTCTTCAGCCAGTTTGTGGTTGAAGAACAGGATCGCTTCGCCCACCGCCATGCCGTTCTTGGTGCCGCCGAAGCACAACACGTCGACGCCGGCCTTCCAGGTCAGGTCAGCCGGGGAACAGCCGAGGAACGCACAGGCGTTGGAGAACCGTGCACCGTCCATGTGCAGGTTCAGGCCCAGCTCCTTGCAGGTGGCGCTGATGGCGCGGATTTCGTCCGGGGTGTAGACGCTGCCGACTTCGGTGGCCTGGGTCAGGGTCACGACGCGGGGTTTCGGGTAGTGGATGTCCTGGCGCTTGAGCGCAACCTCTCGGATCGATTCCGGGGTCAGCTTGCCGTTTTCAGTGCGGGCGATCAGCAGTTTGGAGCCGTTGGAGAAAAATTCCGGGGCGCCGCATTCGTCGGTTTCGACGTGGGCGGTTTCCGAGCAGATCACGCTGTGGTAACTCTGGCACAACGACGACAGGGCCAGCGAGTTGGCGGCGGTGCCGTTGAAGGCGAAAAACACTTCGCAGTCGGTCGCAAACAGTTTGCGGAAATCATCGGACGCGCGGGCGGTCCACTCGTCGTCGCCGTAGGCGCGCTGGTGGCCGTGGTTGGCCTGTTCCATGGCGGCCCAGGCTTCAGGGCAGATGCCGGAATAGTTGTCGCTGGCGAATTGTTGGCTCTTGTCGGTCATGGCCTGCTTCCGTGGTCGAGATGCCTATGGTGAAGCGTCCCGTGGTCAATGAGGGTGCGCACTGTACCCAAGATCGTCAGGTGGAGCGCACAGGATGTCGCTGTGGGGAAAATACAGTGTGGAAGGGCAATTATGCACGTGACAACGCACAAGATCATGCACAAGACCATGCACAAGGCCATGCACTTAAAGCCGCGCGACGGTGCACTGGATCTGCTCAAGTGGCTGGCGCTTTTGAGCATGGTGCTCGATCACCTGCGATATGTCGGTTATTCCGCCGATCTGTTGTATGTGCCGGGGCGCCTGGCGTTTCCGTGGTTCTGCCTGGCGATGGCGGCCAACCTGGCGCGCCTGCGGACTACGACGACCGGTGGCCAGTGGCGCTATCCGGGTTGGTTGTTGCTGTTTAGCGCGGTGAGTGAAATTCCCTACCGGATGTACATTCCCGATCCCGACACCTTGAACGTGCTGCCCACCCTTGCCCTGGGTCTGCTGGTGGTTCGTGGCTGGCAGCAGCCGGTGCTTGCATCGCGACTGCTGGCGGCGGGCGCGTTGCTGCTGGCAGCGTTGTTCTCCCAGCGATTGATGTTCGGTTGCTTTGGCGTCCTGTTGCCGCTGGCGATACTGCTGGTGATCCGCCGTCCCTGGTATTTCGCGCTGTTGCCGGGGTTTGTCTGTCTTGCGGCCAATCAATGGCAGGTGCTGTATTACTCCGTTCGATTGGGCAATCACGTGGCGATGGCGGCAGTCGCCACTTGTCTGATTGCGCCATGGCTCGGGCTGTTCTTGTTGCGACATGTAAAAGGCGTAAAAGCACCGCCGATGCGGCGTTGGGCGTATGCGCTGTATCCCGTGCATTTCCTCGTTTTGCTAGCGCTACGTCAGGCTCTCGCCTAACCCCTGTAGCAGCTACCGAAGGCTGCGTTCGACTGCGCGGCAGTCGCAATCGGTTGTATCCGGGATTACCTGACCGATGGCGGCATCAGGTTTTACGCCGGCTTCGCCGTCGAACGCAGCCTTCGGCAGCGGCTACAAAGGACCGCTCCTGCAACGCATGTCGTAAACGCACCTTTGCGTGGCGTCCATAGGCATTTGACCACTCGAAGCCGGTCATACCATCGCTATCAAAGGGCACTGCCGAAAAGCCAGTGCCTCACCGAGACGAATGGCGCACTGCCGCCGCTGGGAGAGACGCGATGTTCAGCAAGCAAGACCAGATCCAGGGTTACGACGATGCACTGCTGGCGGCTATGAATGCCGAGGAGCAACGTCAGGAAGATCACATCGAGCTGATCGCGTCGGAGAACTACACCAGCAAGCGCGTCATGGAAGCGCAAGGCAGCGGCCTGACCAACAAATACGCCGAAGGTTATCCGGGCAAGCGCTACTACGGCGGTTGCGAGCACGTCGACAAGGTTGAAGCCCTGGCCATCGAGCGCGCCAAGCAATTGTTCGGCGCCGATTACGCCAACGTGCAGCCGCACTCCGGTTCCTCGGCCAACAGCGCCGTTTACCTGGCCCTGCTGCAAGCCGGCGACACCATCCTCGGCATGAGCCTGGCCCACGGCGGCCACCTGACCCACGGCGCCAAAGTGTCGTCCTCGGGCAAACTCTACAACGCCGTGCAGTACGGCATCGACACCAAGACCGGCCTGATCGATTACGACGAAGTCGAGCGCCTGGCCGTAGAGTGCAAGCCAAAGATGATCGTGGCCGGCTTCTCGGCTTACTCCAAGACCCTGGACTTCCCGCGCTTCCGTCAGATTGCCGATAAGGTCGGTGCGCTGCTGTTCGTCGACATGGCCCACGTTGCCGGTCTGGTCGCTGCCGGCCTGTACCCGAACCCGCTGCCGTATGCCGATGTGGTCACCACCACCACCCACAAGACCCTGCGCGGTCCTCGTGGCGGCCTGATCCTGGCCAAGTCCAACGAAGAAATCGAGAAGAAGCTCAACGCGGCAGTTTTCCCGGGTGCCCAGGGCGGCCCGCTGATGCACGTGATCGCCGGTAAGGCGGTGTGCTTCAAGGAAGCGCTGGAGCCAGGCTTCAAGGCTTATCAGCAGCAAGTGATCGACAACGCCCAGGCCATGGCCGGCGTGTTTATCAAGCGCGGCTACGATGTAGTGTCCGGCGGTACCGACAACCACCTGTTCCTGGTCAGCCTGATCCGTCAGGGCCTGACCGGCAAGGACGCGGATGCCGCCCTCGGTCGCGCCCACATCACTGTGAACAAGAACGCTGTTCCGAACGATCCACAGTCGCCGTTCGTGACCTCCGGCCTGCGCATCGGCACCCCGGCGGTCACCACTCGCGGCTTCAAGGTGACCCAGTGCGTCACGCTGGCCGGCTGGATCTGCGACATCCTCGACAACCTCGGCGACGCCGATGTCGAGGCCAATGTCGCCGAGCAAGTGGCAGCCCTGTGCGCGGACTTCCCGGTTTATCGCTGAGTGCGGTTTTGGAGTAAATGACTATGCAACGCTACTCGGGCTTCGGCCTCTTCAAACACTCTCTCAGCCATCATGAAAACTGGCAGAAAATGTGGCGCACGCCGACCCCTAAAAAGGTCTACGACGTGGTCATCGTCGGTGGTGGCGGGCATGGCCTCGCCACGGCTTACTACCTGGCCAAGGAACACGGCATCACCAACGTGGCCGTGGTCGAGAAAGGCTGGCTGGGCGGCGGTAACACCGCGCGCAACACCACCATCGTTCGCTCCAACTACCTGTGGGACGAGTCGGCGCACCTGTACGAACACGCGATGAAACTGTGGGAAGGCCTGTCCCAGGACCTCAACTACAACGTGATGTTCTCCCAGCGCGGCGTCTACAACCTGTGTCACACCCTGCAGGACATCCGTGATTCCGAGCGTCGGGTCAGCGCCAACCGCCTCAACGGCGTGGACGGTGAACTGCTCGATGCCAAGCAGGTTGCCGACGAGATTCCGTACCTCGACTGCTCCAAGAACACTCGCTACCCGGTGATGGGCGCCACCGTCCAGCGTCGCGGCGGCGTGGCCCGTCACGATGCCGTGGCATGGGGCTTTGCCCGGGCCGCCGATGCCCTCGGCGTGGACCTGATCCAGCAGACCGAAGTGATCGGTTTCCGCAAGGAAAACGGCGTGTGCATCGGCGTTGAAACCAACAAGGGCTTCATCGGCGCCAAGCGCGTCGGCGTAGTGACCGCCGGTAACTCCGGGCACATGGCCAAGCTCGCCGGTTTCCGCCTGCCGATCGAATCCCACCCGCTGCAAGCGCTGGTTTCCGAGCCGATCAAGCCGATTATCGACAGCGTGATCATGTCCAACGCCGTGCACGGCTACATCAGCCAGTCCGACAAGGGCGACCTGGTGATCGGCGCCGGTATCGACGGCTACAACGGCTACGGCCAGCGTGGTTCGTACCCGGTGATCGAGCACACCATCCAGGCCATCGTCGAGATGTTCCCGGTGCTGTCGCGGGTACGCATGAACCGTCAGTGGGGCGGCATCGTCGACACCACGCCGGATGCCTGCCCGATCATTTCGAAAACCCCGGTACCGAACATGTTCTTCAACTGCGGTTGGGGCACCGGCGGCTTCAAGGCCACACCTGGCTCGGGCAACGTGTTTGCCGCGAGCCTGGCCAAGGGTGAAATGCACCCATTGGCCGCACCTTTCTCCATCGACCGTTTCCACAACGGTGCGTTGATCGATGAACACGGCGCTGCTGCGGTTGCCCACTAACAGGAGAAATCCCCATGTTGCATATCTTCTGTCCTCACTGCGGCGAACTGCGCTCCGAAGAGGAATTCCATGCATCCGGCCAGGCGCACATCCCGCGTCCACTGGATCCGAACACCTGCACCGACGAGGAGTGGGGCGACTACATGTTCTTCCGCGATAACCCGCGCGGTCTGCACCACGAGCTGTGGGATCACGTTGCCGGTTGCCGTCAGTACTTCAACGTCACCCGCGACACCGTGACCTACGAGATTCTCGAAAGCTACAAGATCGGCACCAAGCCACAATTCACCGACAAGACCGATAGCCCGAAAGCGGCCAGCACGGCTCTGGGAGAGAAGGTATGAGCCAGATCAATCGCCTGTCCAACGGCGGACGGATCGACCGCAACAAAGTCTTGACCTTCACCTTCAACGGCCAGAACTACAAAGGCTTCGAAGGCGATTCCCTGGCCGCTGCACTGCTGGCCAACGGCGTCGACATCATCGGTCGCAGCTTCAAGTATTCCCGTCCACGCGGCATCTTCGCCGCCGGTGCCGAAGAGCCGAACGCGGTGCTGCAGATCGGCGCCACCGAAGCCACGCAGATCCCGAACGTGCGTGCCACGCAACAGGCGCTGTATCAAGGCCTGGTCGCCACCAGCACCAACGGCTGGCCGAGCGTGAACAACGACATGATGGGGATTCTCGGCAAGGTCGGCGGCAAGCTGATGCCACCGGGCTTCTACTACAAAACCTTCATGTACCCGCAATCGTTCTGGATGACCTACGAGAAGTACATCCGCAAGGCTGCCGGCCTTGGCCGCTCGCCGACCGAGAACGATCCGGACACCTACGACTACATGAACCAGCACTGCGACGTGCTGATCGTCGGCGCCGGCCCTGCGGGTCTGGCCGCTGCACTGGCCGCTGCGCGCAGCGGTGCCCGTGTGATCCTGGCCGACGAACAGGAAGAGTTCGGCGGCAGCCTGCTCGACTCCCGCGAAAGCCTCGACGGCAAGCCTGCGGCGGAGTGGGTGGCCAGCGTCATCGACGAGCTGAAGAACACCCCGGACGTGCTGCTGTTGCCGCGCGCCACCGTCAACGGCTACCACGACCATAACTTCCTGACCATTCACGAGCGCCTGACCGATCACCTCGGCGACCGCGCACCGATCGGCCAGGTGCGTCAGCGCATCCACCGGGTTCGCGCCAATCGCGTGGTACTGGCGACCGGCGCTCACGAGCGCCCACTGGTCTACGGCAACAACGACGTGCCGGGCAACATGCTCGCCGGCGCCATCTCGACTTATGTGCGTCGTTACGGCGTGGCACCGGGCAAGAAGCTGGTGCTGTCGACCAACAACGACCACGCCTACCGCGTTGCCCTGGATTGGCTCGATGCCAGCCTGCAAGTGGTGGCCATCGCCGACGCCCGCAGCAATCCGCGAGGTGCGCTGGTGGAAGAGGCGCGTGCCAAAGGCATCCGCATTCTCACCGGCAGCGCCGTGATCGAGGCCCGTGGCAGCAAGCGCGTGACCGCTGCCCGTGTGGCCGCCATCGATGTCAAAGCCCACACCGTGACCAGCCCAGGCGAATGGCTTGAATGCGACGTGGTGGCCAGCTCCGGTGGCTACAGCCCGGTGGTTCACCTGGCTTCGCACCTGGGTGGCAAGCCGATCTGGCGCGAAGACATCCTCGGTTTCGTACCGGGCGAAGCACCGCAGAAACGCGTGTGCGTCGGTGGCATCAACGGCGTCTACGGCCTTGGCGATTCCCTGGCCGATGGTTTTGAAGGTGGCGTTCGCGCTGCTGCCGAAGCCGGCTTCCAGTCGGTCGAAGGTGTGCTGCCAAAAGCCCTGAGCCGTCTGGAAGAGCCGACCCTGGCGCTGTTCCAGGTGCCCCATGAAAAGAACACCGCACGGGCGCCGAAGCAATTCGTCGACCTGCAAAACGACGTCACCGCCGCCGCCATCGAACTGGCGACCCGCGAGGGCTTCGAGTCGGTCGAGCACGTCAAGCGCTACACCGCCCTGGGCTTCGGTACCGATCAGGGCAAGCTCGGCAACGTCAACGGCCTGGCCATCGCTGCCCGCTCGCTGAACGTGACCATCCCGCAGATGGGCACCACCATGTTCCGTCCGAACTACACGCCGGTGACTTTCGGCGCCGTGGCCGGTCGTCACTGTGGGCACATCTTCGAGCCGGTGCGTTACACCGCGTTGCATCAATGGCACCTGAAAAACGGCGCCGAGTTCGAAGACGTCGGCCAGTGGAAACGTCCTTGGTACTTCCCGAAATCCGGTGAAGACCTGCATGCCGCGGTGAAACGCGAATGCAAAGCCGTGCGCGACAGCGTCGGCCTGCTCGATGCTTCGACCCTGGGCAAGATCGACATCCAGGGCCCGGATGCGCGCGAGTTCCTCAACCGCGTCTACACCAATGCGTGGACCAAGCTCGATGTGGGCAAGGCGCGTTACGGCCTGATGTGCAAAGAAGACGGCATGGTCTTCGACGACGGCGTGACGGCTTGCCTGGCCGACAACCATTTCGTCATGACCACCACCACCGGCGGCGCGGCTCGCGTACTGCAGTGGCTGGAGCTGTACCACCAGACCGAATGGCCGGACATGAAGGTGTTCTTCACCTCCGTCACCGACCATTGGGCGACCATGACCCTGTCCGGGCCGAACAGCCGCAAGCTGCTCGCTGAAGTCACCGACATCGACCTGAGCAGCGAAGCCTTCCCGTTCATGACCTGGAAAGAAGGTCTGGTCGGTGGTGTGCCGGCGCGGGTGTTCCGGATTTCGTTTACCGGTGAGCTGTCGTACGAAGTCAACGTGCAAGCCGACTACGCCATGGGCGTGCTGGAAAAAATCGTCGATGCCGGCAAGAAGTACAACCTGACTCCGTACGGCACTGAAACCATGCACGTGCTGCGGGCCGAGAAGGGCTTCATCATCGTCGGTCAGGACACTGACAGCTCGATGACCCCGGACGACCTGAATATGGGCTGGTGTGTCGGTCGCACCAAACCGTTCTCGTGGATCGGCTGGCGTGGCATGAACCGCGAAGACTGTGTGCGTGATCAGCGCAAGCAACTGGTTGGCCTGAAACCGATCGATCCGACCAAATGGCTGCCGGAAGGCGCGCAACTGGTGTTCAACACCAAGCAAGCCATCCCGATGACCATGGTGGGTCACGTGACTTCCAGTTACCTGCACAACTCCCTGGGCTATTCGTTCGCCATGGGCGTGGTCAAGGGCGGGTTGCAGCGGATGGGCGAGCGAGTGTTCGCACCCCTGGCCGACGGCAGCGTGATCGAGGCGGAAATCGTTTCTTCGGTGTTCTTCGATCCGAAAGGCGAACGCCAGAACGTTTGATGGCTTCAAGTCCGGTGGGTGGGCAATGACACCGAGTCGGCCCATTCGCGGGCAAGCCCGCTCCCACAGGATCGAAGTCGCCAAGGGAATTTGAGTCAGGCATCAATCCTTGTGGGAGCGGGCTTGCCCGCGAAGGCGGCAGTCCAGTCACCACGAAGGTTGAGACCAACCGCACAACAGAATTCAGAACAGGTGCTTTATGACCACAGCCAATGTTTATCAACAACGCCCAACCTCCGGGGCCAAGGCCGAGTCGTCGCTGCATCACGCCGACCTCGCCAGCCTGGTGGGCAAGGGCCGCAAGAACGCCGGTGTAACCGTGCGCGAGAAAAAACTCCTCGGCCACCTGACCATTCGTGGCGATGGCCACGACGCCGCAT
Source organism: Pseudomonas sp. GW821-FHT02A08 (assembly GCF_059422045.1). Classification (NCBI taxonomy): domain Bacteria; kingdom Pseudomonadati; phylum Pseudomonadota; class Gammaproteobacteria; order Pseudomonadales; family Pseudomonadaceae; genus Pseudomonas; species Pseudomonas sp. GW821-FHT02A08. The sequence continues at coordinate 124,827 of NZ_JBWKWD010000005.1, read as the reverse complement.
TCGCCGCAGGCGTGCACAAGGCCCTGGGCATTGGATTGCCAGGCGCGCTGAGCGTCATCGTCAAAGGCGAAACCAGCCTGCAATGGATGGGGCCGGATGAGTGGCTGCTGATCGTGCCGACCGGTGAAGAGCTTGCCGCCGAGCAAAAACTGCGCGAGGCACTGGGCGATCTGCACATTGCAATCGTCAACGTCAGCGGCGGCCAGCAACTCCTCGAACTGAGCGGCCCGAACGTGCGCCAGGTGCTGATGAAGTCCACCAGCTACGACGTGCACCCGAACAACTTCCCGGTGGGCAAAGCCGTCGGCACGGTGTTCGCCAAATCGCAATTGATGATCCGTCACACCGCTGAAGACACCTGGGAACTGCTGATTCGTCGCAGCTTCTCGGATTACTGGTGGCTGTGGTTGCAGGATGCTTCTGCCGAGTATGGGCTGAGCGTTCAGGCCTGAATCCCTGTAGCAGCTGCCGAAGGCTGCGTTCGGCGACGAAGTCGTCGTCAAACCTGCGACAGCGTTCTTTCAGACTGATCCGGGATTCAGGTTTTACGACGGCTTCGCCGCCGAACGCAGCCTTCGGCAGCTGCTACACAAAGCGGCGTTGCTGCTACTTTCGAACAGGAGTCACGCATTATGAGCCGCGCCCCAGACACATGGATTCTGACCGCCGACTGCCCCAGTGTGCTCGGCACCGTGGACGCGGTGACCCGCTTTCTGTTCGAGCAGGGCTGCTACGTCACCGAACACCACTCCTTTGATGATCGGCTCTCGGGCCGTTTCTTCATTCGTGTGGAATTCCGCCAGCCCGATGGCTTCGACGAGCAGTCGTTCCGCGCGGGTCTGGCCGAGCGCGGTGAGGCCTTCGGCATGATCTTCGAACTGACCGCGCCGAACTACCGGCCGAAAGTGGTGATCATGGTTTCCAAGGCCGATCACTGCCTCAACGATTTGCTTTATCGCCAGCGCATCGGCCAGTTGTCGATGGACGTCGCCGCCGTGGTCTCCAACCACCCGGACCTCAAGCCACTGGCTGACTGGCACCAGATTCCGTACTACCACTTCCCGCTGGATCCGAACGACAAGCCGTCCCAGGAACGTCAGGTATGGCAGGTCATCGAAGAGTCCGGTGCGGAACTGGTGATCCTTGCGCGCTACATGCAAGTGCTGTCGCCGGAGCTGTGCCGCAAGCTCGATGGCAAGGCGATCAACATTCACCACTCCCTGTTGCCCGGGTTCAAGGGCGCCAAGCCTTATCACCAGGCCTACAACAAGGGCGTGAAACTGGTGGGCGCCACGGCGCATTACATCAACAACGACCTGGATGAAGGCCCGATCATTGCCCAGGGTGTGGAGGCAGTGGACCACAGCCATTACCCCGAAGACCTGATCGCCAAGGGGCGGGATATCGAAGGGCTGACTCTGGCCCGTGCCGTTGGATATCACATCGAAAGAAGAGTGTTTTTGAACGCCAATCGCACGGTCGTTCTTTAGATAGCTATCGCTGGCAAGCCAGCTCCCACAGGGTTTTGTGTTGTTCACAGATCTTGTGTCCCCCGTTCCACTGTGGGAGCGGGCTTGCCCGCGATGAGGCCCTCACAAGCAACAAAAGAAACAGCATCTATACCCGAGCACTTAACGCGCTGCCTGCCTGGGCAACGCGGTTCCATAAAAACAACAGCGAGGTGAAAGCATGTCTGGCAATCGTGGTGTGGTGTATCTCGGCGCTGGCAAGGTCGAAGTACAGAAGATTGACTATCCGAAAATGCAGGACCCGCGTGGCAGGAAGATAAACCACGCCGTCATCCTGCGTGTGGTTTCCACCAACATCTGTGGTTCCGACCAGCACATGGTGCGCGGTCGTACCACCGCTCAGACCGGTCTGGTACTGGGCCACGAGATCACCGGTGAAGTGATCGAGAAGGGCAGTGACGTCGAGAACCTGCAAATCGGCGACCTGGTCTCGGTACCGTTCAACGTGGCTTGCGGGCGCTGCCGTTCCTGCAAAGAAATGCACACAGGCGTCTGCCTGAGCGTCAACCCGGCACGTCCGGGCGGTGCTTATGGTTACGTCGACATGGGCGACTGGACCGGTGGACAGGCCGAATACGCCATGGTGCCGTACGCCGACTTCAACCTGTTGAAACTGCCGGATCGCGACCGGGCCATGGAAAAAATCCGTGACCTGACTTGCCTCTCCGACATCCTGCCAACCGGCTACCACGGCGCCGTGACCGCTGGCGTTGGCCCGGGCAGCACCGTGTATATCGCTGGCGCCGGTCCGGTCGGCCTGGCCGCTGCCGCTTCCGCTCGCCTGTTGGGCGCTGCGGTGGTGATCGTCGGTGACGTCAACACCATCCGCCTGGCCCACGCCAAGGCCCAGGGTTTCGAGATCGCCGACCTGTCCCTGGACACACCGCTGCACGAACAGATCGCCGCACTGCTGGGCGAGCCGGAAGTGGATTGCGCCATCGACGCCGTCGGCTTCGAAGCCCGTGGCCACGGCCATGACGGCGTGAAACACGAAGCCCCGGCCACCGTGCTCAACTCGCTGATGGGCGTGGTGCGTGTGGCAGGCAAGATCGGCATCCCTGGCCTCTACGTGACCGAAGACCCAGGCGCTGTCGACGCTGCCGCGAAAATGGGCAGCCTGAGCATCCGCTTCGGCCTGGGCTGGGCCAAGTCCCACAGCTTCCATACCGGCCAGACCCCGGTAATGAAGTACAACCGCGCGCTCATGCAAGCGATCATGTGGGACCGTATCAACATCGCCGAGGTGGTGGGCGTTCAGGTGATCAGCCTGGATCAGGCACCACAGGGTTATGGCGAGTTCGATGCGGGCGTGCCGAAGAAGTTTGTGATCGATCCGCACAAGATGTTCAGCGCGGCGTAAGGGCGGTAGCTAAAAACCCAGAAGCTACGCCTTCCTTGTAGCAGCTGCCGAAGGCTGCGTCCGGCTGCGCAGCAGTCGTAAATCCGGTTTGCACGATCTCTCTGAGGTACCGCGAATTCGGATTTTACGACTGCTGCGCAGCCGGACGCAGGCTACGCCAGCTGCTACAGATTGCGTTGTGGCTTAACTGATCGGCATTAGGCGACTGAGGTCGCCCTTCTTTTTGCTTTCAAATCGCATGCAATCTATGTGCGGGCTTGCCCGCTCCCACAGGTTTTGTGTCTGCCATTGGTTTTGAGTGAGGCTTTAGAGTGCCGCCAACGCCCCTTGGTACAGCACCGGCCCTGTCGGTTGCCCGGTCGGTGAGCCGCCCTTCGGTTCAAGGCTGACCGCCAGCGCGATCGGCTTGCCGATCAGCGCTTTCTGCGTCTCGCTCAATGCGACCTTGCCTTTGCCTCCAGTCGGAATCACACCGAGGGAAATCGGCTTGCCGTCCGCCGGAATCGCCCACAACTCCAGACTTTGTCCAGGTTCGACAGCCGCCAGCGTTAGCGGCTCGACTTGCAGGTAATCCTCGTGGGCCTGTACGCGCATCGCGGGTTGCGCGTCGGCGTTGACCAACGTGGCGCTGTAGCGCGCGTCGTCGGGGAGGTAGAGTACGCCGAGCGTTACTGCGATCAGCAGCGAGCAGACCGCTGCCGTCACTCGCAGCCAACTCCAGAACGGACGCTTCTCTGGCACGTGCAGCACTTGTGGATCGATCCGCGCGGTAATGCCTTGCCAGACGCGATCCGGCACCGGCTGCTCCGGCAGGGCGTCGGTCAGGCTGACCAGGCTTTCCTGCCACTGTGCCAGTTCTGTGCGCAAGGCCGCATCTTCCAGCAACAGCTGTTCGAAACGCCGGCGCGCGGTGGCAGGCATCAGGCCGATGGCATAGTCGGCGGCGAGGGCGCGGCGCAGGGTCGGGGTTCGATAGTTCATGATTCAAGGCACCTGCGCAGACGTTCCATGCCGCGGCGGATCCAGGACTTCACCGAGCCCAGCGGCGCGGCCAGGTGTTCGGCCAGTTCGGAGCACGACAGTCCCTGGAAATAGGCGACGGTAATCGACTGGCGCTGCATGCCTTCGAGGCTGTCCAGGCAACGGTTCAAGGCGCTGGCTTCACGGGCACTGTCCAGTTGCTCGTGGACCGATGGGCTTTCATCCACGAGCCTCTGTTCTTCGAGATCGCTCAATGGCCGATCGCGGTGTTTGCGCAACTGGTCGATAGCCTGATGACGGGTGATGTTGATCATCCAGGTCAACGGCGCCGACAAATGCGCTTCGTAGCGCGATGCATTGTTCCAGATGCGCACGAAGCTCTCTTGCAGTACCTCTTCGGCCAGGTCCGGACGGCCCATGAAGCGCAGCGCTACTCCGTGCAGGCGTGGGCTGACGCTGCGGTACAGCGTCTCGAACGCGCGGCGGTCGCCCAGTGAACACTGGGCCAGCAATTGCCTGAGCTGATCGGCGTCGGCGATGGGAATGGCGGTTCTCCCGGAAAGCGGGGCAGGTGGCCGGTTGCAGGCAGAGGTTAGTTCACGGTGCGCAGTTGTTCCATTCACGGCGAACACCTCGGGCGGACCGCCGCCCCCGATGCGCGAGGGCGGCGGTACGGCTCAGCTTTTCGGCATCAGCACCTTGTCGATGACCTGAATCACCCCGTTGGACTGGTACACGTCGTAGGTGGTGATGTCAGCGACGTCGCCCTTTTCATCCTTGATGGTGATGTTGTGCGGACCGTTCATCATGGCCCACAGTTTGCCGCCGGCAACCGTGGTCAGTTCGGCCTTGCCGCCACCTGCCCTGATTTTCTCGGACAGGGTCATCATGTCGAGTTTCCCGGCGACTACGTGGTAGGTGAGTATGTGGGTCAACGTGGCCTTGTTGGCCGGTTTGAGCAAGGTGTCGACGGTTCCCGCGGGCAGGGCGGTGAAGGCCGAATTGACCGGGGCGAACACAGTGAACGGACCTTTGCCCTTGAGGGTGTCAACCAGGCCGGCGGCTTTTACCGCGGCGACCAGGGTGGTGTGATCGGCGGAGTTCACTGCGTTATCGATGATGTCCTTGCTTGGCAGCATAGTCTGGCCGCCGACCGTGACGGTGCCGTGGCCCATGTCCGCCGCTTGCACGGTGTTCAGGACGAGTCCGCCACCAAGGGCCAGGGTCAGCAGGCTGGCAATCAATGGCGTTTTGATCGAAGTGCGTTTCATGGTGATGATCCTTGTGATGAGAATCGGCCAGGAGTGTCTGTCCGTGCTTGATATACGGGCGTGGGGGCAGGCTGGATGCAGTGCGGGGGGAATTTTTTCTGTAGGAGCGAGCCTGCTCGCGATGGACGCTAACGCTAACGCGTACTTCCTGAATCAACGCGTTGCCCTGGAGTCCATCGCGAGCAAGCTCGCTCCTACAGGGGGCTGGGAACAATCCTCGGGGATGCCAGTCCAATGCACAGTTTTTCGCCGCCCATTGCCGGGCGGTGTTCATCGAGGATGTCTGAATGAAGATTTCACGCGGTTTTGCACTGGCATCACTCCTGACCCTGGCTGCCAGCCCGGCCTTTGCACAGTTCAACCTGAGCGATGCAGCCAATGCCATTGCCGGCATGAAGGGCGATGACGCGGCCGCGACCGCCGCTCCGACACCACAGACCGCCGATTTGCTGAGCACCCTCAGTGAATTGGACATCACCCCAGAGCAAGCCATCGGCGGCGCCGGGGCCATGCTGGGCCTGGCGAAGAACCAGTTGAGTTCGACCGACTACTCGGAACTGGCCAAAAGCGTGCCGGGCATCGACATGCTCTCGGGCGGCGGTGAGTTGGGCGCGCTGGCCGGCCTACTCGGCTCCAGCGGCAAGGCTGCAGGGCTGGATAACGCGTTGGGCAACGTCAAGGACACCAACGACCTGAACAACGCTTTCAGCGCCTTGGGCATGGACACCGGCATGATCGGCCAGTTTGCTCCGGTGCTCTTGCAATACCTCGGTCAGCAGGGCGTCGGCGGTACGCTGCTGAGCAGCCTGGGCAACATCTGGGGCGCCGGCAGCGGCATCGGTAGCTGATTCAGCAGCGCCCGGCGCGCAAGGCGTCGATGCGCCGGTCCTTCTCGATCCAGAGCTGGTTGACCCAGTTCTGGACCTTCTCGCGAAACGCAGGGTCGTTTTCGTAATCGCCCTGCCACAGCGCCGGGTCGAGTTCGCGGGTCTTGATGTCGATGATGACCCTTGGCAGATTGCCGCTGATCAGGTCCCAGAACCCCGGAATCCTCTGCTGCGGGTAAACCACCGTCACATCGAGAACGGCGTCCAGCTGTTCGCCCATTGCCGCCAGCACGAATGCCACACCGCCAGCCTTGGGCTTGAGCAGGTGAGTGAATGGCGACTGCTGTTGAGCGCTTTTCGCTGCGGTGAAGCGCGTACCTTCCAGATAATTGACCACCGTCACCGGTTGGCGCTTGAACAGCTCGCAGGCCTTTTTGGTGATCTCCAGATCCTTGCCCGCCAGCTCCGGGTGTTTGGCCAGGAACGCCTTGCTGTAGCGCTTCATGAACGGGTAGTCCAGCGCCCACCACGCCAGGCCCAGGAAGGGCACCCAGATCAGTTCTTTCTTGAGGAAGAATTTGAAGAACGGTGTGCGCCGGTTCAGCGTCTGGATCAGCGCCGGGATGTCGACCCAGGATTGATGGTTGCTGATCACCAGATACGAGGTATCGCGACGCAGATCGTCACCGCCACGGATGTCCCATTGGGTGGGGATGCAGACGCGGAAGATCAGCTTGTCGATTTCCGACCAGGTCTCGGCGATCCACATCACCGACCAGGAGGCGTAATCGCGCAAGCGGCCGGGCAGGACCAGCTTGAGCAGGGCAAACACCAGCAACGGCCCGATCAGGACCAGGGTGTTGAGCAAAAGCAGCAGGGTCACGAAACAGCCGGTGAGCAGGCGGCGCATAAGTCACTCGTGGAAGCGGTTGGGCGCGCCATGATAAGCAGCTTCGGGCGACAGGCCAAATCGGCTGATGACAAATGTTTCACCTTCGAGTGGCTATGCTCGACGCTGAAGTTGTATTGAATAGGCTGGCCTCTTCGCGAGCAAGCCCGCTCCCACAGTGTTCGTGTCGAGTGCGAAACCTGCGAACAATGCAAAAACCTGTAGGAGCTGGCTTGCCTGCGAAGGGATCTCAGGGGCGAACGAATGGCTCAACGACTGTCTAAAACCTCGCATCCGACGCCCCCATTTTCCAAGGAAGTCCAAGACGTGAAATCCCTACTTGCAGTGCTCTCCCTCATCGCCCTGCCGGTCATGGCCGCCGAGCCGACCCTGTACGGACGTTATGAATACATCGCCCTGCCGGAAATCGGCGGGCAGGTCCTCAAGGCGAAAATGGATACCGGCGCCCTGACCGCGTCGCTGTCGGCCAAGGACATCGAAACCTTCAAGCGTGACGGTGAAGACTGGGTGCGTTTCCGCCTCGCCACCAAAGATGCCAGCAACAAGGTCTACGAGCACAAGATCGCGCGCATCAGCAAGATCAAGACCCGTTCCGAAGAGGAAGAGGATGACAGCGAAGTGATCGCACCCACCAAGCGTCCGGTGGTCGATCTGGAACTGTGCCTGGGCAACGTCAAGCGCACGGTCGAAGTCAACCTGACTGACCGCAGCAGCTTTAACTATCCGTTGCTGATCGGCGCCAAGGCATTGCGCGAGTTCGGGGCGGCGGTGAACCCGGCGCGGCGGTTTACCGCGGACAAGCCCGATTGCTGATTGACGGGGTGTGAGGCTTGGGGCACCGTTCGCCCATATCCATGCCGGGCTCGGACGCCATGCCTCATATCCTGATTGTCGAAGACGAAGCGGCCATTGCCGACACCCTGGTTTTCGCCCTGCAAGGCGAGGGCTTCACCACCACATGGTTGAGCCTCGGCGCGGCGGCGCTGGAACATCAGCGCCAGACCCCGGCGGATCTGATCATTCTCGATATCGGCCTGCCGGACATCAGCGGCTTCGAAACCTGCAAGCAACTGCGGCGCTTCAGCGAAGTGCCGGTGATGTTCCTTAGCGCCCGGGATGGCGAAATCGATCGCGTCGTGGGACTGGAAATCGGCGCCGACGATTACGTGGTCAAACCGTTCAGCCCTCGGGAAGTGGCGGCGCGGGTCCGGGCGATTCTCAAGCGCATGGCGCCCCGCACGGTGAGCGAACCGTCGACGACGCTGTTTCGCATCGATAGCGACCGTGTGCAAATCAGTTATCGCGGTCAACTGCTGACCCTTACCCGCCATGAATTCCGCCTGCTGCAATGCCTGCTGGAACAGCCCGAGCGCGTCTTCAGTCGCGAACAGTTGCTCGATGCCCTGGGCGTGGCCGCCGACGCCGGTTACGAGCGCAGCATCGACAGCCACATCAAGAGCGTGCGCGCCAAGCTGCGATTGGTGAAGGCTGACGCCGAGCCGATCCAGACCCACCGCGGCCTCGGCTACAGCTACAACCCGGGGCAAAGCTGATGCCGCTGGGAATCCGGATTTTTCTGGTCTACGCATTGTTCATCGGCCTGACTGGCTACTTTGTGCTCAACACGGTCATGCAAGAGATCCGGCCCGGCGTTCGTCAGTCCACCGAAGAAACTCTGGTCGATACCGCCAACCTGATGGCCGAGATCCTGCACGACGACTTCAAGGCCGGCAGCCTCAACCAGAACCGCTGGCCGGAACTGCTCAAGGCCTATGGTGAACGGCAGCCCGGAGCGAAAATCTGGGGCTTGCCAAAGAATCAGGTCAACCATCGCATTTACGTCACCGATGCCAAGGGTATCGTCGTGCTGGACTCCAGCGGGGCTGCGGTGGGGCAGGATTACTCGCGCTGGAATGACGTCTACCTGACCCTGCGCGGCGAATACGGCGCTCGCTCCACGCGCAATGATGCGAACGATCCGGGGTCTTCGGTGATGCATGTCGGCGCGCCGATTCGCGACAATGGCCAGATCATCGGCGTGGTCACCGTGGCCAAGCCCAACAGCTCGTTGCAGCCTTATGTGGATCGCACGGAGCGGCGGTTGCTGGCTTATGGCGCAGGGCTGATCGGGCTCGGTCTGCTGTTCGGCGCGTTGTTGTCCTGGTGGCTGAGTCGCGCCCTGCGAAGATTGACGGCGTACGCCCAAGGCGTCAGTGAAGGCCGGCGGGTTGAAGTACCGCATTATCGCGGCGGTGAACTGGAGCAATTGGCCACGGCGGTGGAGCAGATGCGCACGCAGCTTGAAGGCAAGGCCTACGTCGAGCGTTACGTGCACACCTTGACCCATGAACTGAAGAGTCCGCTGGCGGCGATTCGTGGTGCGGCGGAGTTGCTGCAAGGCGAGATGCCGCCGGCCCAACGGCAGCGGTTTGTCGGCAACATCGACAGCGAAAGTGCGCGCATGCAGCAGTTGATCGAGCGCTTGCTGAATCTGGCGCAAGTCGAGCAGCGCCAGGGGCTGGAGGAACGCGTCGACGTGCCGCTGGGTGTCTTGGTGAGGGAGTTGCTGAGTGCTCAGGCGGCGCGAATCGAAAGCCGTCGGTTGCAGGTGGAACAAAGCATTGCAGCGGATCTGATGCTCAGTGGCGAGCCGTTTTTACTGCGCCAGGCACTGGGCAATCTGTTGGAAAACGCGCTGGATTTCACCCCGGCCAAAGGCGTGCTGCGCCTCGGTGCCCGGCGAATTGGCGAGCAGGTCGAGTTCAAATTGTTCAATCAGGCCGAGGCCATTCCGGACTATGCGTTGCCAAGGCTGAGCGAGCGTTTCTACTCGCTGCCGAGACCGGACAGCGGGCGCAAAAGCACCGGGCTTGGGCTGAACTTTGTCGAGGAAGTGGTCAAGCTGCACGGCGGTACCCTAAGCATCGGGAATGTCGACGGCGGTGTGGAAGTGACCGTGCACTTGCCTTAGGGGCGGCTCAGTCTCCACAAAGTCTCCACATTCCCTCCATTCATTCCTCACACAGCCAACCCAGACTTTCCCCATCCAAAACAGGGAGAGTCCCATGAACCGTAGCCTGGCCCTAAAATTCGGGGCAATTGCCCTGTTGATTCTGTTATTGCTGGTTCCACTGCTGATGATCAACGGCGTGATCCAGGACCGCCAGCAACTGCGCGACGGCGTGCTCGAAGACATTGCCCGCAGTTCCAGTTACAGCCAGCAATTGAGCGGGCCGCTGATGGTGGTGCCGTATCGTAAAGTCGTGCGCACCTGGAAGATCCACGAAAAAACCAACAAGCGTTATCAGGAGATCGGTGAGGAGCGCGGTCGTTTGTATTTTCTGCCGGAGCGCTTCGAACTCGACGCAAACGTTCAGACCGAACTGCGTTCCCGAGGTATCTACCAGGCGCGGCTGTTCCATGCCGACAACCGCATCAGCGGCCACTTTTCCCTGCCGGTTCAACTGGGCATCAAGGAAGATTTCGCCGATTACCGATTCGACCAGCCGTTCCTCGCCGTTGGTATCAGCGACATTCGGGGTATCGAAAACGCTTTGAAGCTTGAACTCAACGGCCAAAAACTGGATTTCATTCCGGGTAGCCAGGTGGGCTGGCTGGGTGAAGGCGTACACGTGCCCCTGCCGGCGTTGGAGACAAAGCAGGCCATGGAGTTTGCCTTCGGTTTTGACCTGAAGCTGCAAGGCACCGGTCAGTTACAGATCCTGCCGGTGGGCAAGACCAGCAAAGTTTCGGTCAATGCCAACTGGCCGCATCCAAGCTTCATCGGCAACTACCTGCCTGCCCGGCGCGAGATCACTGATCAAGGTTTTACCGCCCATTGGCAGACCTCATTTTTCTCCACCAACCTGCAAGAAACCTTGAACAGCTGCGTGTCCCGCGGCGGTTGTGAGGCGTTGTCCGGCCGCAGCTTCGGGGTGAGCTTCATCGACCCGGTGGACCAGTACCTGAAAAGCGATCGGGCGATTAAATACGCGTTGCTGTTCATTGTCCTGACCTTCGCCGGGTTCTTCCTGTTCGAAGTGCTGAAAAGCCTCGCGGTGCACCCGGTGCAATACGCGTTGGTGGGGGTGGCACTGGCGTTCTTCTACCTGTTGTTGCTGTCGTTGTCCGAGCACATCGGCTTTGCCCTGGCGTACCTGTTGTCAGCCAGCGGTTGTGTGTTGTTGATCGGGTTCTACGTTTGCCACGTGTTGCGCAGCGTGCGACACGGGCTGAGCTTTTCCGCAGGATTGGCGGCGTTGTATGGGCTGCTCTACGGGTTGTTGAGTGCTGAGGATTACGCGTTGTTGATGGGCTCGTTGCTGCTGTTCGGCTTGCTGGGCGTGTTCATGGTGCTGACCCGCAAGCTGGACTGGTATGGGGTTGGGCAAAAAACGCCGAAACCTTTGGACTTCGATATTGGAGCGGTGCAATGAGCCGGTCGGTGGGGTTGCGGGAAGACCAGCGAGAGGGGAGGGTGTTGGCGACGCTGATTGCCGGGTTGTTTGAGCCAGATTCGTTGTACTGCCATCGCGAGCAGGCTCGCTCCCACATGGGACCGCAGTCAAAGGTGGGAGCGAGCCTGCTCGCGAAGGGGGGGAGCAGTCAGCGAAGATCTAAACCTTCGGCATCGTCGCAATCATCGAAGGCCGCTGACTCACCTCGAAATACCACGCCGCCAGCTGCGGATTGGCTTCGCGCCAATCCAGGTCCGGATGGCGCAGGTCCAGGTAACCCAGTGCACAGGCCACGCTGATCGCGGCCACGTCGAAGTGGCAGGTCAGCTCGGCAATCGCGTCCTTTTCCAGCAGGGCCAGGGCGCGGCGGATCTTGTCGCGCTGGCCGTCGAGCCATTCGTCCCAGTGTTTCTCCGGGGCACGCAGGGCGACTTCGTAGCGCACCAGCACGGCCGCGTCCATGATCCCGTCGGCAAGGGAAGCGAGGGTCAGGCGCCGCCAGCGGGCCGAGCCTTCGCGGGGGATCAGCGGGTTGCCGACGTGTTGTTGATCGAGGTAGTCGAGGATGACCCGGCTGTCATGGATGACATTGCCGTCCGCCAGGCGCAACGCCGGAATTTTGCTCAGGGGGTTGTCGTCGATCAGGGCCGGGTCCGGGGTAACCGGGGTGAGGACGCTGGTCTGCAGCGCCACGCGGTCCTGTTGACCGGTTTCGTGCAGCAGCACCATGACTTTGCGAACGAAGGGAGAGAGCGGGTTGTGATACAGGGTCATGCTCGGGGCGGACATGGCAGCGTCTCGATCGGTGGCAGTGACGGGCAGCATAGCGCGTTGGTCCGGGAGCTCAAGAGGCACTGGGCAACCCGATTTCGAGGCGTATTGATTTCGTAGCAGCTGCCGAGCCTGCGAGGCTGCGTTCGACTGCGCAGCAGTCGTAATACAGAGGATGCGGTTCTCCTGAAAGAACACGATTGCAGGTTTTACGACTGCTGCGCAGTCGAACGCAGCCTCGCAGGCTCGGCAGCTGCTACAGGTTATCGGGGTTGCAGGAGGCCGCGCAGGGCGAGGATGGCTGGAATTCCCAGTCCCAGCCAGCTCAGGGCGTCCCAGATTCCATCGCCAAGTAGTGCGGCAAACAATCCGGCTGCACTGAACAGGGCGATTACCGTGGGTGTCGAGAAGACCTTCCAGAAATTCGACTGCCGGGGCTTCATGCCACGCTCTCCGCTTTTTCCGGTACCGGCCTGGCCGCCTTGCGCCGCACCACCCACAGGTAGACCCCGCTGCCCAGCACGATAATGGTCAGCACATCCAGGGTCGCCCAGAGTATCTGCATCGGCATGCCGCCGTAGTCACCGAAGTGCAGCGGTTGTGACATGCCCATGGCGTCCATGTACCACGGTCGTTCGGCCACGGCGGTGACTTGCAGGGTGCTGGCGTCGATCAGTACCGGCGTCAGCAGGTGCGAGGTCAGGTGTGTGCTGCCCTTCATGAACACTGCGTAATGATGCTCACTGGAAAAACGCGTGCCGGGGAAGGCGATGAAGTCCGGCTGCATGCCCGGCGCGACTTCCTTGGCGATATCGAGCAAACGGGTCGCGGGCGCGAGTTGCGTCAGCGGTGGCGCATCGCGGTACGGCGCGACCATCGCGCTCAGGCTGTCGTTGCGCCAGGCGGCAATGATCAGGTCGGCGCAGGCGCTGATCACGCCCGTCATGCCGACCACCAGGGCCCAGGTCAACGTCACCACGCCGATCAGGTTATGCAGGTCGAGCCAGCGCAGGCGCGTGGATTTGTCCTGGCGCACGGTGGCGAACTTCAGGCGGCGCATGAATGGCAGGTACAGCACCGTACCGGAAACAATCGCCACCACGAACAGAATGCCCATGAACGCCAGCAGCAACTTGCCTGGCAAGCCGGCGAACATGTCCACGTGCAGGCGCAGCATGGTCATCATGAAACCGCCGTTGGCCGATGGCGTCTCCAGTGCTTCGCCGGTACGGGCGTCGAGCATGAAGGTGTGGGACGAATTCGGCTCGGTGCCCGCGGTCGCGGCCATGATGGTCAGCACCGCGTTGGGCTCATCGTCCTCGAAACCAAAATACTGCATGACTTCACCGGGGCGATGTTGCTCGGCGGCCTGCACCAACTGCTGCAAATTCAGGTGCGGGGTGTCCGCCGGCATTGCCTTCACTTGCGGCGCATCGCCCAGCAAGTGGTCGATCTCGTGGTGGAAGATCAACGGCAGGCCGGTCAGTGCCAGCAGCAACAGGAACACCGTACAAATCAGGCTGGTCCAGGTATGAACAGCGGACCAGCGGCGAATTGTTTTACTTTTCATTTCATAGCCTTCAGAAAAACCAAGGCCGTCCACGAAGGACGGCCTGGTCATTGGGCGTGTCAGCTCAACGCGTTACCACTTGTAGGTTGCACTTGCGACGACACTGCGCTGGTCGCCGTAGTAGCAGTAGTAGCTGTCGCAAGTCGAGATGTATTCCTTGTCGAGCAGGTTGGTTGCGTTAACGGCCAGCGAAGCGCCTTTGAGGCTGTTGCCCAGGCGACCGAGGTCGTAGTGAACCACCGCGTCGAACACCGTGTAGGCATCGGCTTTGCCCAGCCAGGTGTTGGCCTGGTCGCCATAGGTATTGCCGGTATAGCGCGCGCCGGCGCCGATGCCGAAGCCATCCAGCACGCCGTTGTGCCAGGTGTAGTCACCCCACACCGAAGCTTGCTGGTTAGGCATCAGTTGCAGGCGATTGCCCTTGTAGATGCCCTCTTGCACTTCGGATTTGGCCAGGGTGTAGGCTGCGGTGACCTTGAGGTTTTCGGTCACGTCGGAAACGGCTTCCAGCTCCAGGCCTTTGACTTTCACTTCGCCGGTCTGGCTGGTGACTGTCACGTTGCCCACGTTGTTGGTGACGGAAACGTTTTTCTGGGTCAGGTCATACACAGCCGCCGTCAACAGGGTGTTGCTGCCCGGTGGCTGGTACTTGATCCCCAGTTCCCATTGCTTGCCTTCGGTCGGCTTGAACGACTCGGTCGGCGAGGCGACCGCATTGCTGGTCGGCTGGAACGATTCGGCGTAGGACAGGTAGGGCACGAAGCCCGAGTCGAACACGTAGCTGATCGCCGCGTTGCCGCTGAAGTTCTTGTCGCGTTCGGTGTTGGTGGCATCGCCCTTGTTGAAGAACGTGGTACCGGTGTGGACCCAGTCTTCACGGCCGCCGAGGGTCAGGCGCCATTGGTCGAGGGCCATCTGGTCCTGGATGTACAGGCCGGTCTGCTGGGTCTTCTGTTCGTAGTCGTAGAACGCCGTGGAGCGTGGCGGACGGGTGATCGGCAAACCATAGACCGGGTCGTTGACGTTGATGTCTGGCGCGGTGCCGAAGATCGAGAGGTAGTTGGTGGTGTTGCGCTGGTGGTCCAGGCCGATCAGCAAGGTGTGACTGACGTCGCCGGTGACGAAGTCGCCCTGGAAGTTGTTGTCCACGGCGAATTGGGCGATGTCTTCGTCGACATTGGTGGTGCCACGGCCGGTGTTGCCTTGATCGTCAACAATAGACCCGTAAGAGGGGCCGTAACTGTTGACGGTCACGGCCTGGAACGACAGCTCCGACTTGGTGTAGCGCAGGTTCTGCCGAAACTGCCAGACATCGTTCAGGCGGTGTTCGAAGGCATAACCCAGCGCGTAGTAGGTGCGGTCGTAGAAGTCATAGTTCGGGTCACCCAGGTTCTTGTGGTGGGAGATATCGCCGAACGGCATGTCGATCTTGGTGCCCTGGATCGGATAGAACTGGCTGGTGATACCGGTATCGTCACGGGTGAACTGCGTGAGCAGGGTGAATTTGGTGTCTTCGTCGATGTTCCAGGTCAGGCTCGGTGCAATGTTGTAGCGCTTGTCATCAATGTGGTCGATGGGCGTACCGCCGTCGCGCAGTACGCCGCTGAGGCTGTACAGGAACTGGCCTTCGTCGTCGATCTTGCCGGTGCTGGCGAAGTTGATCTGGCGATGATTGTCGCTGCCGTATTGCAACTGGATCTCGCTGTTGGCTTCAGCGCTTGGGCGACGGCTGACCATGTCCAGCAGGCCGCCCGGCGGGGTTTGGCCGTACACCGAGGAGGCCGGGCCGCGCAGCAGCGCCAGGCGGTCGAGGTTCCAGGTTTCCTGTTTCGGGTTGGAGTACACACCTTTTGGCAGTGGCAGGCCGTCGAGGAATTGAGTTGGCTCGAACCCCCGCACGCGCAACCAGTCGGCGCGGGTGTCGCTGCCGAAGCTGCTGGAGGTGATACCCGGCAAGTAGCGCACGGCATCATCGAGGGTGTGCGCGTTGCGGTCATCCATCTGCTCACGAGTGACGACCGAAATCGAACGTGGCGCCTCGACCAGCGCGGTGTCGGTCTTGGTGCCGGCGGCGGTGCGCCTGGCCAGGTAGCCCTGTACCGGGCCCCAGGCGCTTTCAGTGTCTTGCACGCCGATCACGCTGGTTGCCGGCAAGTCCATCACACCCTCGGGCACGGCCATCAGGCTGTAGGTGCCCGCATTGCTCTGTTCCAATTGCAGCCCGGTGCCACGCAGGGCTTCGCGCAGGGCGCCGGCTGCGTCGAATTGGCCTTTGACCGGCGCCGAGGTCTTGCCCGCCGCCAGGGATGGATTCAGCGACAGGGCCAAACCGGCCTGGCTGGCGATCTGGTTCAGGGTGCTGGACAGCGGCGCGGCCGGCAGGTTGTAGGCGCGGACGCTGGACGCCTGTTCAGCGGCGACCAGTTGGCTGCTGGCCAACGGGGTGCAAAGGGCAATGGCGATCGCCAGCAAACTGTGGCGCAACAGGGAGTCTAGCGAACGAGGCATACAGCGGCTCCTGAATGGAAACATTTCTCAATTGCCTGTGTGCCGAACGAAAATCAAAAAGTGATAGGGCTGGATGAAAATAATTTCGATTCAGAACTAGGTTGCAGCGGGTGTTGGGTAAAACCGGTTTTTGCGGAGAGTCGAACGCCGCCATCGCGAGCAGGCTCGCTCCTACAGTTGAATGCGGTCCCCTGTGGGTGCGGGCTTGCCCGCGAAGGCGGACTGTCTGGCGCTACGATTTCAGGGTTTGTTGTCGGCCTTGGCCACCACCTTCACCCACCATGGCGTGTGCTGTTCGATCTGCACCGGCAAGGTCGGCAGCAGGGCATTGAGTGCCAGGTCGGTGTCGCGCAGCGGGAAGCTGCCGGTGATGCGCAGGTCGGCCACTTCCGGCGCGACCCCGACGTATCCGTTTCGATAGCGGCCGATTTCATGCACCAGATCTTCCAGCCGCGTGTTGTCCACCACCAGCATGCCACGGGTCCAGGCATCCGCGCCGAGGTTGACGGCCAGAACCGGGCCCAGGCCGTTGTTGCGGATCAGCACCTGTTGGCCTTCGCGCAGAATCTGTTCGTCAGGATTGGACTCAGGGTGAACCGCCACCGCCGACTGCAATACGCTCAAGCGCGTTCCGTCTTCCTCGCGCTTGACCAGAAACCGCGTACCCAGCGCACGCATGCTGCCTTCGCGGGTTTCGACGATGAACGGCCGGGGATCGCCATGGCCGGTTTCAACCAGGATTTCGCCTTCCTGAAGCACGATGCGCCGCTGCTTTTCATCGAAACGCAGATCCAGCGCGCTGTGGGTATTTAGATTGATCAGCGTGCCGTCAGCCAGACGCAGGGTGCGCTGCTCGCCAACGGCGGTGCGCTGGTCGGCCAGCCAATAGTCGATCGGCAGGTAACGATCCCCGGCGAACAGGGCCAGGCCAATCACGGCAGCGATACTGGCGACACCGTTGCCAAGCTTGCGCACTCGCCGGCGAATGCCTGCGCGCGATTGCAGCAAGGCCGTGCGGGCAGGGCCGCTGGCCACGTTGAAACGCTGGTCGAGCATGCCCAATTGGCGCCAGGCGCGGGCGTGCTCTTCGTGGGCCGCGTGCCACTTGGCGAACTCTTCGCGTTCTATCGGGTTGGCGGAGTCCATGGATAGCTGCCAGGCAATCGCCGCGTCCAGTACGCTGGCCGATACCGGTTTTGAGCTGACCGGGTTCATGTCGGCTCACCATACAGCGCGATGTAGCACTGGCGAATGCCTTGGGCCAGGTACTGGCGCACCCGCGGCACCGACACACCGAGGCGCTCGGCGATTTCTGCGTGGCCGAGGCCGTCGAGGCGGTTGTAGAGGAACGCCGCCCGGGCCTTGCTGGATAGCTTGCCGAGCAAGCGGTCGATGTTTTTCAGGTCTTCGAGGATCATTTGCTGTTCTTCCACCGAAGGTTGTTCGGCTTCCGGGATCAGCATCAGTTCGGTGAGGTAGGCCTGTTCCAGCGCGGCGCGACGGAAATAATCGAACAGCAGGCCCTTGGCTATCGCCACCAGGAACGCCCGGGGCTCGCGCGGGACCTTCAGTTCCTCACGGCCCAGCAAACGTACGAACGTGTCCTGGCTCAGGTCTTCGGCCCGCTGCGGGCAGGCGACGTTGCGTCGAAGCCAGGCCAATAGCCAACCGCGATGGTCGCGATATAACGCACCGACGAGCTCACTTTGAGGGCTTGGAACTGACGACACGCAGCATCACCGATTGGGAAATATTAACTAACGAGAATTGTTCGCGATTGTGGCAGAGGCGAGGGAGGTAAGCAATTGGCGTTGGTCGGAGACCGCGTCATCGTTCATCGCGGGCAAGCCCGCTCCCACAGGGATTTCGGTACTCCTGTGGGAGCGGGCTTGCCCGCGATGCAGCGGGAGCAGGCGCCGAAGACTAGAAGGAAGGTGTTTGTTGGCGCCGTTTCCACTGACTCAAGCGCTGTTGCAGATTCAGCGGGCTATGAATCTGCTGTTGCCGCGCGCGGCTGAACAGAATCAGCATCAGTTCAGCGGTGGCCAGGGCGTCGGCGCTGGCGTGGTGGCGTTCGAAGACTTCGAGCTTGAACCAGTCGATCCAGTCGTCCAGCCCGGCCTCGCGAATGTGCGCCTGGGGGCATAGCAGCGGTGCAATGTCCGCCACGTCCAGAAACGGATGCTGCAACTTGAAACCCAGATGATCTTTCAGCGCACGGCCGAGCATGTGCTGGTCAAATGGCGCGTGGAAGGCCAGCACCGGACTGTCACCGAGGTACTCCATCAGGTCGAGCAGCGCTTCTGCCGGGTCGCTGCCCGCTGCAATGGCGCTGGGGCCAATGCCGTGGATCAGCACGCTGGGGCCGAGTTTTACTTGCGGATATTGCAGGGTGCGTTCGAACTGCTGGCGAAAGTCGATGGCCCCGTCCTCGATCGCTACCGCGCCAATCGACAACACATGGTCCTTGTTCAGGTTCAGCCCGGTGGTTTCCAGATCGAGCACCACCCAGCGCTGCTCACGCAGGCTGCATTCGCCCAGGGCAGCGGCCGGCAAGCGTTCCAGGCGATGTTGCAGGTCGGCGGGCAGGGTGGGGCTCGGCGGGCGCAGCCACGAAAACAGGCTCATAACTGATACCGCAAGGCCAGGCTGCTTTGCAGGCGCTGTGCCTGGCGCAGGGACTCACGCAGGATGCGCCGGTCCAGATGATTGAGGCTGTCGGGATCGACCCGATTGGAATAGGGAAAATTCTCCCGGGTCTGTAGTTGGTGTTGCTGCATGCGGGTTTGCTGAATGAAGTGATAGGCCTCTTCGTACGCGGCGCCGTCCAGGGGATCGATGACCTCCTTGTCGATCAGCTGGCGAAAACGCTCCAGCGTGTTGTTCGCTTCGATACCGTGGACCAGGGCCAGCAACCGGGCGCCGTCGACAAAGGGTGCCAGGCCCTGGATCTTAAGGTCCAGGGTGGCCTTCTCACCATTTTTGCGCGCCAGCACGAACTCGCGGAAACGTCCTACGGGCGGGCGATTGCGCAATGCATTCTCGGCCATCATGCGCTGGAACAAACGGTTGTCGCCGACCTGATCGAGAATGCCCCGGCGCAACTGCTCGCAGCCTTGCTCGCTGCCCCAGACCACGCGCAAATCGAAATAGATGCTCGAACCCAGCAGGTTCTCCGGGGTTGCCTCGCGGATGAACGCCGCAAAGCGCCGCGCCCATTCGGCCCGGGACAGGCACAGCTCGGGGTTGCCGGCCATGATATTGCCCTTGCACAAGGTGAAGCCGCACAGCGCCAGACTCTGGTTGATCTGCTGGGCAATGGGCAACAGCTTGCCGCGAATCTCGGCGGCATGGGCTGCATCCCTGGCTTCGAACAGAATGCCGTTGTCCTGATCGGTGTGCAGGGTCTGCTCGCGACGGCCTTCACTGCCGAAACACAGCCAGCTGAATGGCACGCCGGGATCACCTTTTTCGGCGAGGGTCAGTTCGATCACCCGGCACACGGTGTGATCGTTGAGCAAGGTGATGATGTGGGTGATCTGCGTCGAAGACGCGCCGTGGGCCAGCATGCGCTCGACCAGTTGACCGATTTCGCCCCGCAGTGCTACCAGGTTTTCCACTTTCTGGGCATTGCGGATAGTGCGCGCCAGGTGCACCAGGTCGACCCGTTGCAGGGAAAACAGATCGCGCTCGGAAACCACGCCGCACAAACGTTGGTCCTTGACCAGGCAGACATGGGCGATGTGGCGTTCGGTCATGGCAATCGCCGCGTCGAATGCACTGTGATCCGGCGACAGGAAAAACGGCGCCCGGGTCATGTGCCCTTCGATGGCTTCGTTGAAATCACTGCTCCCGTTGGCCACGGTCTGACGCAAGTCGCGCAGGGTGAAAATCCCCAGTGGTGCCTTGAATTCATCGACCACCACGATGCTGCCGACCTGTTGTTCGTGCATCAATGTCACGGCTTCACGCAATGGCGTCAGCGGGTCGCACGTTACGGGGTGGCGCATGGCCAATTCGCCCAGTCGGGTATTGAGCGAATATTGGGTGCCCAGGGTTTCCACGGCTTTTTGCTGTACTTGCTGGTTGACCTGATCCAGCAGGCTGCTGACACAGCGCAGGGCGAAGTTACGGAAGGTGTCCGACAGTGAAAACAGGCGGATGAACGCCGGTTTGTTCAATTGCAGGCAGAAGGTGTCCTCGCCGGCCAGGTGCTCGGTGCGGGTCGCCCGTTCACCCAGCAACGCCGCGAGGGGGAAACACTCGCCGGTGGTGATCTCGAAGACCGTTTCGGTGCCACCTTTTGCCGTATGCGGACGCTCGCCCACGACCCGGCCTTGCTTGACGATATAGAAGTGCTCGACCGGCCCGTCGGCGGGTTTGATGATGCTCTCGCCGGGGGCGTAAAAACGCAGCTGACATTGCTCGACCAGGTACGCCAGGTGAGCGTGTTCCATCTGGTTGAAGGGCGGGAAGCGCTGAAGGAATTGCAACGTGCCCTGGATGTTCTGCAACACCGCGGTTTTCCCTGCCTGTGTGAAGGCGTCCGCTTTACTCATAACCATTACCGCAGTCTTTTTTTGAATTGTTGTAGTCGGATGACATGGATATGGTCGACCCCTGCGGTCGGGGTGCCCATTGGACGTAAGTCTAGGTAGGCGGTTAGCGCGCTGAAATGTCGGAAGAGTCCTACGCAATTGTGCGAAAAACCTCTCTGTTGCCCTATTGGACTATTCTCCGACGAGGTGCACATTGATGATCTGCTTAGGGATGCCTCACTGCTGTGCCAGGGAATGGTATTGAACATATAGGGAAAGTCATGTCCGACCACGATATTTTGAGCGACGCCGAGCGCGAAGCGCTAAGTGCCGTCATGCTGGAACCTGACCTGCCACCGCAACGGGTGCTGATCGTCGATGACGATAAAGACGCCCGGGACCTGCTGTCAGAGATCCTGGCGCTGGACGGTATTCGCTGCCTGACCGCGGCCAGTGGCGAATCGGCACTCAAGATGCTGGAGGAGAAACCGTCGATCGGACTGGTGATTACCGACCTGCGCATGGGGCACGTCGACGGGCTGGAGCTGATCCGGCAGGTACGCGAGTCGGTACGGGCGGCGTTGCCGGTCATCATCGTATCGGGCGATGCCGACGTAAAAGATGCGATCGCCGCGATGCATTTGAGTGTGGTGGACTTTCTGCTCAAGCCGATCGATGCCGGCAAGCTGCTGGAGTTGGTCAAGCATGAGCTTGGGATGGAGCCTTAGTCCAAGCCGGTAAACCCTGCACAATCCCAGTGGGAGCGGGCTTGCTCGCGAATACGTAGTGTCAGTCGAGTATTTTTTGGTAGATGCACCGCTTCCGCGAGCAAGCCCGCTCCCACAAAGAGCAACAAATCATGCAAACAAAAAAGCCCTGATCTTTCGATCAGGGCTTTTTCATGTCCGGCGCAGATGCTCAGTTACAGGCCATTGGCAGCCTTGAACTCGCGACGACGACGGTGCAGGACCGGCTCGGTGTAGCCGTTCGGCTGCTTCGTGCCTTCAACCACCAGTTCGACCGCCGCCTGGAAGGCGATGTTGCTGTCGAAGTTGGGGGCCAGCGGACGGTACAGCGCGTCGCCGGCGTTCTGACGGTCAACCACCGGCGCCATGCGCTTGAGGCTTTCCATCACTTGTTCTTCGGTGACGATACCGTGACGCAGCCAGTTGGCGATGTGCTGGCTGGAAATACGCAGCGTGGCACGGTCTTCCATCAAGCCGACATCGTTGATGTCCGGCACTTTCGAACAGCCAACGCCTTGGTCGATCCAGCGCACCACGTAACCGAGAATGCCCTGGCTGTTGTTGTCCAGTTCGTTCTTGATCTGTTCGGCGGTCCACTGCGGGTTCACCGCCAGCGGGATGGTCAGGATGTCGTCCACCGAAGCGTGGGCACGCTTGGCCAGTTCGGCCTGACGGGCGAACACGTCAACCTTGTGGTAGTGCAGCGCGTGCAGAGCGGCAGCGGTCGGCGATGGTACCCAGGCGGTGTTGGCACCGGCCATCGGGTGGGCGATTTTCTGTTCGAGCATCGCCGCCATCAGGTCAGGCATGGCCCACATGCCTTTACCGATCTGTGCGCGACCTTGCAGGCCGGTGCTCAGGCCGATATCGACGTTGGAGTTCTCGTAGGCGCCGATCCATTTTTCCGCCTTCATGTCCGCCTTGCGCACCATCGGGCCGGCTTCCATGGAGGTGTGGATTTCATCGCCCGTGCGGTCGAGGAAACCGGTGTTGATGAACACCACTCGCTCGCTCGCCGCCTTGATGCAGGCCTTGAGGTTGATCGTGGTACGACGCTCCTCGTCCATGATCCCGACTTTGAGGGTGTTGCGCGGCAAGCCCAGCACGTCTTCGATGCGACCGAACAGCTCGTTGGTGAACGCCGCTTCTTCCGGGCCATGCATTTTCGGCTTCACGATGTAGATCGAGCCGGTGCGGGTGTTTTTGCGCGAGGTGTTGCCGTTCAGGTTGTGCATCGATGCCAGGCAAGTCACCAGGCCATCGAGAATGCCTTCCGGCACTTCGTTACCGTCTTTGTCCAGAATCGCATCGATGGTCATCAGGTGGCCAACGTTGCGCACGAACAGCAATGAACGACCGTGCAGGCTCAGTTCACTGCCATCGACAGCGGTGTAGGTGCGGTCGGCGTTCATGGTGCGGGTAAAAGTCTGGCCGCCCTTGGCGACTTCTTCCGACAGGTCGCCCTTCATCAGGCCGAGCCAGTTGCGGTAGATCACCACTTTGTCATCGGCGTCGACGGCGGCAACCGAGTCTTCGCAGTCCATGATGGTGGTCAGTGCGGCTTCCATCAGGATGTCTTTGACGCCGGCCGCGTCGGTCTGGCCGACCGGGGTGCTGGCGTCGACCTGGATTTCGAAATGCAGGCCGTTGTTTTTCAGCAGGATCGCGGTCGGTGCAGCGGCATCGCCCTGGAAGCCGATCAGTTGCGCATCGTTGCGCAGGCCGGTGTTGCTGCCGCCTTTAAGGGCGACCACCAGTTTGCCGTCGACGATCTTGTAGCCGGTGGAGTCGACGTGGGAGCCGGCGGCCAAAGGCGCCGCTTCGTCGAGGAAGGCGCGGGCGAAGGCGATGACCTTGTCACCGCGCACCTTGTTGTAGCCTTTGCCTTTTTCCGCGCCGTCGGCTTCGCTGATGGCGTCGGTGCCGTAGAGCGCGTCGTACAGCGAACCCCAACGGGCGTTCGAGGCGTTGAGGGCGAAACGGGCATTCATCACCGGCACTACAAGCTGCGGGCCGGCCATGCGGGCGATTTCTTCGTCGACGTTTTGCGTCGTTGCCTGGAAATCGGCCGCTTCTGGCAGCAGATAACCGATCTCTTGCAGGAAGGCTTTATAGGCCACGGCGTCGTGCGCCCGACCTGCGCGTTCCTGATGCCAGGAATCGATTTGAGCCTGGAAATCATCGCGTTTGGCGAGTAGGGCTTTGTTCTTCGGCGCCAGGTCATGGATGACCTTGTCGGCACCGGCCCAGAACTTATCGGCGGTGAGGCCGGTACCGGGAATGGCTTCGTTGTTCACGAAGTCGAACAGGACTTTGGCGACCTGCAGGCCACCGACTTGAACGTGTTCAGTCATTGCTTGCCTCACTCTGCTCAGCTATTTCGCTTTTCAGCTCTTCAATTTAACAATGAAGCCTTTGGCCATTTAAACCACAAACCCCTCTGCCAGTACATGCCCATGACGGGCGGCTGGGTTGGGACCAATCAACGGCTTGGGGCCTTGCTGACAGGGCTTTCAGGGTTGCGAACGTGCCTGCGGCAGACATCGATCCAACGTTATGTAGTGCGCGCTGCGGCATACTACATGATGAATTGCGGTTGTGAAAATTAGACTAATTACGTCGTTCTGCGACCCCATGACGCATTGCGGTCACGGCGCGGAGCAGGATGTTCTCAAAAAACCATTGGATTGTTCCAGTTAAATATAAAAAGTTGTACACGATTTGTTTGGTCGGTCAGATCGGCGGTGCATCCATTCGCGAGCAAGCCCGCTCCCACAAGGACTGCGCATGACCCTGTGGAAGCGGGCTTGCTCGCGAAGAGGGCAGTCGATTCACCTTTGATTCCGGATCTGCCCAGGTACCTTCCAACCCTTGCCTATACTTGGTTCTCTGTAACAAAAATCATGACCAGAGGGCTGTGCCATGGATCACCTCGTACTCACCGTATTTGCGCCGGACAAGCCCGGGCAAGTCGAGCGCATCGCCCAGTGCATTGCCGAGCACGGCGGCAACTGGCTGGAAAGCCGCATGTCACGCATGGCCGGACAATTCGCCGGGATTCTTCGAGTGGGGGTGCCGGCCGAGGCCTATGACGAATTGGTCGATGCCCTGCAAGGCTTGTCCACCCTGGGTATTCGCGTGTTGATCGCCGAAAGCAGCATCGAACAATCCTGTACCTGGAAACCGATCGCCATGGAACTGGTGGGCAATGATCGCCCGGGGATCGTGCGTGACATCACGCGCTTGTTGAGCGAGCAGGGGGTGAGTCTTGAACGGCTGGTCACCGAAGTGCGCCCGGCACCGATGAGCAGCGAGCCGTTGTTCCATGCCGAAGCGATTCTCGCGGTCCCGCTGACGCTGTCGCTGGACGTACTGCAATCGCGCCTGGAAACCCTGGCTGACGACCTGATGGTCGAATTGGTGCTGCGCAGTGAACCCTGATCAGGTTATCCAAGTTAAACGTGCACCGGCCTGTGGATAACCTGTAGAGACACTCCGCCAGGCCACGCCGACCGGGGCTATTCAGGTTCTGATCAAAAAACCAGCAGTTTCAGCCACTTGCGCACAAACGACGGGGATCACGCTGTGGATAACCTTGGGAAGGAATGTTGCAGGCCACGGGAGACGTGGCCTGTAGGGTTTTGTGCGTTTTTTGATCAGCTGCGGCGGCGCAAACTTATCCACGCATCGACGCTGTAAACCGCCAGGCCGGCCCAGATAAACATGAACGCTACCAAGGTGCTGGACGACAGGTGCTCACCAAACAGCAGGACTGCTTGCAGCAGAACCAGGGTTGGCGCCAGGTACTGAAGGAACCCCAGTGTCGTGTAGGGCAAATGCCGTGCAGCAGCGTTGAAGCAGACCAGCGGCACCAGCGTGATCGGACCGGCGGCGACCAGCCACCAGGCCTGGGACGTGGTCCAGAATTCGACCTGGGCGCTGCTGGCCGTCGGATTGAGCAGCAACCAGCCGAGGGCAATCGGTACCAGCATCCAGGTTTCCACCACCAGCCCTGGCAGCGCCTTGACCGGCGCCTGCTTGCGAATCAGGCCATAGAAACCGAAGGTCAGTGCCAGCACCAGCGACACCCACGGCAGGCTGCCGACCTGCCAGACCTGTTGGGCCACACCGACAGCCGCCAGACCGACGGCAATCCATTGCATGCGCCGCAGCCGTTCGCCGAGGATCAGCATGCCCAGCAATACGTTCACCAACGGGTTGATGTAGTAACCGAGGCTGGCCTCCAGCATGCGGCCGTTGTTCACCGACCAGACGTAGGTCAGCCAGTTGGCCGCGATCAGCGCACCGCTCAGGGCCAGGATCGCCAGGCGTCGCGGGTTTTCCCGCAGCTCGCGCCACCAGCCGGGATGCTTCCAGACCAACAGCAACAAGGCGCCGAACAACGCCGACCACAGCACCCGGTGGATGATGATTTCCACGGCGGGCACGCTGGCGATGGCTTTGAAGTAGAGGGGGAAAAGTCCCCAGATGATGTAGGCACTCAGGCCCAGAATGTACCCGCGACGCGGGTTGGCGGCTTGCATGCAGAATCCTTGCTTAGGCAGCTAACAAAGAGGGGATTGTAAGGAGAATTGTCTGCGAATGTCCTGACTGAATAGGTAGGTCATTTGTGAACACAGTAGCTGTGGGAGCGGGCTTGCTCGCGAATGCGTGGTGTCAGTCACTTCATGTTTCAACTGATAGACCGCCTTCGCGAGCAAGCCCGCTCCCACATGGGGTCTGTGTTTGTCAGAAGAGTTTCAGTGGCTCTTCATTGAGCGCGGCCAACTGCTCGCGCAATGCCAGCACTTGATCCCCCCAATAACGCTCGGTGCCGAACCACGGGAAACTGCGGGGGAAGGCCGGGTCGTCCCAGCGGCGGGCGAGCCAGGCGCTGTAGTGCATCAGGCGCAAGGCGCGCAACGGTTCGATCAAGGCCAGTTCACGGGGGTCGAAGTCGTGGAACTCGTTGTAGCCGTCCATCAGTTCCGACAACTGGCTCAGGCAATCCTGACGATCGCCGGCGAGCATCATCCAGATGTCCTGCACCGCCGGACCCATGCGGCAGTCGTCGAGGTCGACGATGTGGAACATCTCGTCACGGCACATCATGTTGCCGGGGTGGCAGTCACCGTGCATGCGGATGTTCTGGTGCGGGGTGTTGCTGTAGGCATCTTCCACACGCTTGAGCAGATCGCGGGCCACCGATTCGTAGGCCGGTAGCAGGCTGCGGGGGATGAAATTGCCGTCGAGCAACGTGGCCAGCGAGTCATGGCCGAAGTTTTTCACCGCCAGCGCTTCACGGTGCTCGAACGGCCGGGTCGAGCCGACCGCATGCAGGCGCCCGAGCAACTGGCCAAGGCGATACAGCTGATCAAGGTTGCCCGGCTCCGGCGCGCGGCCACCACGGCGGGGGAACAGGGTGAAACGGAAACCGTTGTGCTCGTGCAGGGTTTCACCGTTGTGGATCAACGGCGCCACGACCGGCACCTCGCAGTCGGCGAGTTCGGCGGTGAACTGGTGCTCTTCCAGAATCGCTTCGTTGCTCCAGCGTTGCGGCCGGTAGAACTTGGCGATCAGCGGTTCGGCGTCTTCGATGCCGACCTGATAGACGCGGTTCTCGTAGCTGTTGAGGGCCAGGATGCGTGCGTCGCTTAGAAAGCCGATGCTTTCAACGGCATCGAGCACGAGGTCTGGCGTGAGGGTTTCAAACGGGTGGGCCATGCTGACTCCTGCGCGCAGCAGGCTGCTGCGTCCGGCCAGGCATGGTAACGCAGACGGCAGGGCTTTAGGGGGTGGGCTTGAGATGGGCGGTGTCTGGGCTGACGCCTTCGCGGGCAAGCCCGCTCCCACAGGGTTATGCGCAGGTTCCAAATCAGCGCAAATCCTGTGGGAGCGGGCTTGCCCGCGAAGAGGCCGGATCAGGCGCCGACGATCCCGCCATCTTCCCGCGAAATCGCCATCACCGAAGACCGCGGCTTGCCATTGGGCAGATGCTCGGGAAAGGTCGAGCCGCCGTTTTCACCCGGATGCTGAATCCCGACAAACAGAGTTTTCTGGTCCGGCGCGAAGCTGATCCCCGTCACTTCACAACCTACCGGGCCAACCATGAAGCGGCGAATCTCGCCGGTTGTCGGGTCGGCACAGAGCATCTGGTTGTTGCCCATGCCGGCAAAGTCTCCGGCATTGCTCGAATCGCCGTCGGTGAGAATCCACAAGCGTCCGGCCTTGTCGAAGCCCAGGCCGTCCGGGCTGTTGAACATGTTCTGCGGCGTGATGTTCGACGATCCGCCTTTTGGTGTGCCGGCGTGAACCCCCGGATTGCCGGCGACGACGAACAGGTCCCAGGCAAAGGTTTTCGAGCCGTGATCGTCACGCTCGGTGCGCCAGCGCAGGATCTGCCCGTAGACGTTCTTCTCGCGTGGGTTCGGCCCGCCCACCGGTTGCCCGTCTTCGCCGCGTTTGGCGTTGTTGGTCAGCGTGCAGTAGACCTGGCCATCCTTGGGGCTGACCACGATCCATTCCGGGCGGTCCATGCGCGTGGCCTTCACCACACTGGCGGCGAGACGGGCGTGGATCAGCACTTCGGCCTGATCGGCAAAACCGCTGCTGGCGTCGATGCCGTTTTTACCGTGGGTCAGTTCGATCCACTCACCCTGGCCTTTCGGGTGATCGACGTTGCCGTCACCGGCATCGAAACGCGCCACGTACAGGGTGCCGTGGTCGAGAATGTCGCGGTTGGCCTTGGGGTTCTTGTGGTCGATCTTGTCGCGACTGACGAATTTGTAGATGAACTCACCGCGCTCATCGTCGCCCATGTACACCACGGCATGACCGTCGGCGGTTTCGGCCAGTGCGGCGTTTTCGTGTTTGAAGCGGCCCAGGGCCGTGCGTTTGACCGGCGTCGATTTCGGATCGAACGGATCGATCTCCACCACCCAGCCGTGACGGTTGAGCTCGTTGGGGTTCTTGGCCATGTCGAAGCGCTCGTCGTGCGGGTGCCAGTTAATCTCTTTGCTGGTGGCCACCACGCCATAGCGTTTTTGCGCGGGGTCGAATTTCTGCTCGGCGTTGCTGCTGCCGAAGCAGTCGGTGAAGTTCTCTTCACAGGTCAGGTAGGTGCCCCATGGCGTCTTGCCGTTGGCGCAGTTCTGGAACGTGCCCAGGACGTTCTTGCCGTGGGGATCGGCGCTGGTTTTGAGCAGGGCATGCCCGGCGGCCGGGCCGCTCAGGGTGATGGGGGCGTTGCCATGAATGCGGCGGTTGTAGCGCGAGCCCTGGACGAATTGCCATTGGCCGTTCTTGCGCTGCACTTCAATCACCGACACACCTTCACTGGCCAGCGCCTTGCGCACTTCTTGCGCCGATTGCGGCATGCCGCCGTGGGCGTAGAGGTAGCGGTAGTTGGTGTATTCGTTGTTGATCGCCATCAGCGCCCGGTCCTTTTCGCCCGGAAATTCGAACAGGCTCATGCCGTCGTTGTTGTCGCCGAACTGGACTTCCTGATGTTCGGCGCTGCCGTTGCCGCTCGGGTCGAACGCCGGACCGTCCTTGTGCAGAGGCTGGCCCCAGCTGATGAGCACCGAGGACTTGTAGCCCGGTGGCAGGGTGATTGTGTCGCTGGTGGCGGCGGCAATGCTGTCGAAGCCCAGCAACTGGCTGTTGCCGGCGCTGACACTGGCGGCCATCACGCTGCGGCTCAGCAGATTGCCGCCGAGGAACATCGCAGCGCCGCACAGGGCACCCGCGCTGATGAAGCCGCGACGGCTGAGGCCGACCATGGTTTCGAGGTCGGTGGATTGGTTTTCTTCTAATAGGCTCATTTCAGGCTCCCTGCGGATTTTGCAGACACCTTAAAGATGAGTAATGAACCTTTTGTTGCAGTTCTGCTTACAGTGGTGTTCCCAGCAGAACCCGGGACGGCGAGAACTCGACGCGCACCGGTTTGCCGCAGGTCAGCCCCGATGCTTGCAGATGACTCGGTTCGGCCAAGGCGCACAGGGTCAGACCGTTGGGCAGGGTGATGCGCACTTCGCTGGGGCTGTCGTCGGCGTCGAGAATCTTCTCGATGGTGCCTTTCAAGCAATTGTTTCCAGGCGTTTCGTCGGAATCAATTTCCAGCACATCAAGCCAGCCGGCCTTGATCAATGCCACGACTTCGGTGCCGATTTGCAGTTCCAGGCGCTCGGTGCTGTCGTGGGTGATTTGCGCATCGATGATCAAGCCTTTGGCGACTTCGAGGCGAATCAGGTCGTTGCGCCCCTGAGGTTCGATCGCCACCACCTTGCCATGCAACTGATTGCGCGCGCTGGTGCGCAGCATCAGGCGCCCGAGCAGATCCAGGTCGCTCGCGTCTTCAGCAGCTTCCAGCACCTGGGCCTGCAAGGCTTGCAGCTTCTGGTACAGGCGCAACACCCGCTCACCTTCGTTGGACAGGCGCGCGCCACCGCCGCCCTTGCCGCCGACAATCCGCTCCACCAACGGCTTCTGCGCCAGGTTGTTCAGCTCATCGATCGCATCCCAGGCGGCCTTGTAGCTCAGGCCCGCGCTTTTGGCTGCGCGGGTGATCGAGCCTTGTTCGGCGATGTGCTGCAACAGGGCGATGCGCTGCGGACGGCGGACAATGTGCTGGGACAGCAAGGTTGGCAAAGACATGACAAGTCGCTTTGGGTGGTGACGATGGTGAGGACGTTGGCCGCTTGGGCCGCGCGAGTCAAGTCAGGGTGTCTCGCCGGGTTTGGGCGTACGGGCCAGGCAATAGACGTCGACCCTCGCCGCACCGGCGTCCATCAGCAGGCGAGCCAGGGCCTGGGCCGTGGCGCCGGTGGTCAGTACGTCGTCGACCAGGGCCAGATGCTGGCCTTTGACGACGGTGCCGGGTGCCAGGGCGAAAGCATTGCGCAGGTTTTTTCGGCGGGCTTGGGCGTTCAAGGCCTGTTGGGCGTCGGTGTCCTGGGTGCGTAGCAGCAACCGTTCGTCGCAAGGTATATCGAGACTCGCACTTAACCAGTGAGCCAGCATCGCAGCCTGATTGAACCCGCGTTGGCGCAGGCGTCTGGTGGCCAGCGGCACCGGGATCAGCGCATCGGGGCGCAGCAGATCGTCTTCGAAGCGATGTTGCAGGTATTGAGCGAGAAGTTCGGCGAGCAGGCGGCCAAACGGCCATTTTGCGTTGTGTTTGAAGCGGGTAATCAGGCTGTCTACCGGAAAGCTGTAGGTCCAGGGCGCAATCACTTGTTCGAAGGACGGTGGCTGCTTCAGGCAATGGCCGCAGGTGAGGCCCGTGGCCGGAAGCGGCAGGGCGCAGGTCAGACAGTGATCGCCGAGCCAGGGCAGTTCGATTTCGCAGGCCGTGCAGACAGGTGGGGCGCCGTCGGCCGGTCCATCGCACAAAAGACATGATTGTTTGTTTTTTAACCAGATGTAAACCGGTCCTTCGTATCGTGGTTGACAGCGCATCGCTCTTCCTTAAATATGCCGAAACATCTGTGAAGCGACTGTGAAATTCCATTAGCCAGCCGCCTGCCAAAGCATAATTCAAAGGAAACGCCCATGAGTGCCAGCACCACTGCAACCCTGCGTCATGACTGGACTTTGGCCGAAGTCAAAGCACTCTTCGTTCAGCCATTCAATGACCTGTTGTTCCAGGCGCAGACGGTGCACCGTGCGCATTTCGACGCCAACCGCGTCCAGGTGTCGACCCTGCTGTCGATCAAAACCGGCGCCTGCCCGGAAGATTGCAAATATTGTCCGCAGTCCGGTCACTACAACACTGGCCTGGAAAAAGAAAAACTGATGGAAGTGCAGAAGGTCCTCGAAGAGGCCGCTCGCGCCAAGGCCATCGGTTCGACCCGTTTCTGCATGGGCGCGGCGTGGAAGCATCCGTCGGCCAAGGACATGCCCTACGTGCTGAAGATGGTTGAAGGGGTGAAAGCCCTTGGCCTGGAAACCTGCATGACCCTCGGCCGCCTGGATCAGGACCAGACCGAAGCGCTGGCCAAGGCCGGTCTCGACTACTACAACCACAACCTCGATACGTCGCCGGAGTTCTACGGCAGCATCATCACCACCCGCACCTACAGCGAGCGCCTGCAAACCCTGGCCTATGTGCGTGAGTCGGGGATGAAGATCTGTTCCGGTGGCATCCTCGGCATGGGCGAGTCGCTGGACGACCGCGCCAACCTGCTGATCCAGCTGGCCAACCTGCCGGAGCATCCGGAGTCGGTGCCGATCAACATGTTGGTGAAAGTCGCCGGTACGCCGCTGGAAAATGCCGACGACGTCGACCCGTTCGACTTCATCCGCATGCTCGCGGTCGCGCGCATCCTGATGCCGCAATCCCACGTGCGCCTGTCCGCCGGCCGCGAAGCCATGAACGAGCAGATGCAGGCCCTGGCGTTCTTCGCTGGTGCCAACTCGATTTTCTACGGCGAAAAACTGCTGACCACCGCCAACCCGCAGGCCGACAAGGACATGCAGCTGTTCGGGCGCTTAGGGATCCTGCCGGAAGCCCGCGAAGAGCACGCCGATGAAGTGCATCAGGCGGCGATCGAGCAGGCGCTGGTGGAGCAGAAGAGCAGCGAGCAGTTCTATAACGCGGCGGTTTGAGTCTTCGCCCGATTCCTCTGAAGGAATGCAAAACACTGTGGGAGCGGGCTTGCTCGCGAATGCGGACTGACATTCAGCATTGATGTCGACTGGCACACCGCTTTCGCGAGCAAGCCCGCTCCCACATTAGATTGGGTTCAATTCTGATTTATGTGATCTGACTGTCTGAGGCCTGCATGTCTTTCGATCTCGCCGCACGCCTTGCCGCCCGTCGTGCCGAAAACCTCTACCGCCAGCGCCCGCTGCTCGAAAGCCCGCAGGGGCCGCAAGTGGTGGTCGATGGCCAGCCGTTGCTGGCGTTCTGTAACAACGACTACCTGGGCCTGGCCAATCATCCGCAAGTGATCGAAGCCTGGCGCGCTGGCGCTTCGAAGTGGGGGGTGGGTGGAGGGGCATCACATCTGGTCATTGGCCATAGCTCCCCGCACCATGCCCTGGAAGAGGCGTTGGCCGACCTGACCGGTCGCCCGCGCGCGTTGCTGTTCACCACCGGCTACATGGCCAACCTCGGTGCAGTCACGGCGCTGGTGGGGCAGGGTGATACGGTGCTTGAAGACCGGCTCAATCATGCGTCGCTGCTCGACGCGGGGCTGTTGTCCGGCGCGCGGTTCAATCGCTACCTGCACAACGACCCGATGAGCCTGGCCAAACGCCTGGAAAAAGCCACCGGCAATACGTTGGTGGTCACCGACGGCGTGTTCAGCATGGACGGTGATATCGCCGACTTGCCTGCGCTGGCTCGAGAGGCCAAGGCCAAAGGTGCCTGGTTGATGGTCGACGATGCTCACGGTTTTGGACCGCTGGGTACCAACGGTGGCGGCATCGTCGAACACTTCGGCTTGAGCCAGGATGACGTTCCGGTGCTGGTTGGCACCCTCGGCAAGGCGTTCGGTACGGCGGGTGCCTTTGTCGCCGGCAGCGAAGAGCTGATCGAAAGCCTGATCCAGTTCGCCCGTCCCTACATCTACACCACCAGCCAGCCGCCTGCGCTGGCGTGCGCCACGTTGAAAAGCCTGGAACTGCTGCGCAGCGAACACTGGCGCCGCGAGCATTTGCAGACGCTGATCCGCCAGTTCCGCCACGGTGCCGAACAGATTGGCCTGGAACTCATGGACAGCTTCACGCCAATCCAGCCGATCATGGTCGGTGACGCGGGGCGCGCAGTGCGTCTTTCGCAGATGCTGCGCGAACGCGGGTTGATGGTGACCGCGATTCGCCCACCGACCGTACCCGCCGGCAGCGCCCGGCTGCGGGTCACGCTGACGGCCGCCCACAGCGAGGCCCAGGTACAGCTATTGTTAAACGGACTGGCCGATTGTTTTCAGCAACTGAAGCCGGAGCCAAGCCATGCGTGATCGTCTGATTCTGCTGCCCGGCTGGGGCCTTGGCGTTTCACCGCTGGAGCCTTTGGCGGCGGCCTTGCGTGGTCTGGATGAGCACCTGCGCGTCGAGATTGAGCCGTTGCCGGAGCTGGAGTCGAGCGATCTTGAAGAGTGGCTCGATGAGCTTGATTCGACCTTGCCGCAAGACGTCTGGCTTGGCGGTTGGTCATTGGGCGGCATGCTTGCCTGCGAGTTGGCGGCCCGGCGTGGCGATCGCTGTTGTGGCGTGTTCACCCTGGCCAGCAACGCTTCTTTTGTCGCCCATGATCAATGGTCAAGCGCCATGCCCGGGGAAACCTTCGATGCGTTTCTGGCGGGATGCGAAGCCGATCCGCGCGCGACGTTGAAACGCTTTTCACTGCTCTGCGCCCAGGGCGCCGAAGACCCGCGCGGATTGTCGCGGTTGTTGCTCGGTGGCGCACCAAACACCGCCGCGCCGGTGCTGCTCAGTGGTCTGCAAGTGCTCGCGCAACTGGATACCCGACAGGCACTGCAATCGTTCCGTGGCCCGCAACTGCATCTGTTCGCCGGCCTCGACGGGCTGGTGCCGGCGCAAGCGGCGGGCGAGTTGCTGGCATTGCTGCCGGATGTCGAAATCGGTCTGATTGAACAGGCCGGCCACGGGTTTCTCCTGGAGGATCCCCACGGTGTGGCGGGGGCGATCCAGGCCTTTTTGCATGAGTCCGGCGATGACTGATCTATCCTTTCCCAACCTGCCCGGCGCGTTACCTGACAAGCGCCAGGTTGCAGCATCATTCTCCCGCGCGGCGGAAAGCTACGACAGCGTGGCCGAGTTGCAGCGCGATGTTGGCAGCCAATTGCTCGGGCGCTTGCCGCAGGACTTCGTACCGCAGCGCTGGCTGGACCTGGGCTGTGGCACCGGGCATTTCAGTCGTGCCCTGGACGAGCAATTTCCGGGCAGTCACGGTGTGGCGCTGGACATCGCCGAGGGCATGCTCAACCACGCCCGGCCATTGGGCGGTGCCACGCACTTCGTGGCCGGCGATGCCGAGCGGTTGCCACTGCGGGATTCGACCTGCGACCTGATCTTCTCCAGCCTGGCGGTGCAGTGGTGCGCGGACTTCGACTCGGTGCTCAGTGAAGCCTTTCGGGTGCTGAAACCGGGCGGCATTTTCGCGTTTGCTAGTCTGTGTGTAGGGACGTTGTTCGAATTGCGTGACAGCTGGCGCGAAGTCGACGGCATGGTGCACGTCAACCGCTTCCGGGAGTTTGGTGTTTATCAGCGGTTGTGTACGGCCAGCGGCTTGAGGACAGTCAGTCTGCAAAACCTTGCGCACGTGCTGCATTACCCGGATGTTCGTAGCCTGACCCATGAACTCAAGGCGTTGGGTGCGCACAATCTCAATCCCGGGCGGCCAGGTGGCTTGACCGGCCGGGCGCGGATTTTGGGTCTGATCGAGGCTTACGAACAGTTTCGTCAGGCCCAGGGCCTGCCGGCGACTTATCAAGTGGTGTACGCCGTTTTGGAGAAACCCTTATGAGCGCAGCCTATTTCATCGCCGGCACAGATACCGATGTCGGTAAAACCACGGTCGCTGCCGGGTTGCTGCATGCGGCGCGCTCGGCGGGATTGAGCACGGCGGCGGGCAAGCCGGTCGCGTCCGGTTGCGATGTGACACCCAAAGGCTTGCGCAACGCCGATGCGCTGGCCTTGCTGGCGGAGTGTTCGCTGCCGCTGACCTATGCACAGGTCAATCCGATGGCCTTCGAACCGGCCATTGCCCCGCATCTGGCGGCGCGAGAAGCGGGCGTGGCGCTGACGGTGCAGTCGTTGCTGACGCCGATGCGGCAGATTCTGAGCATGCAGGCGGACTTCACCCTGATCGAAGGCGCTGGCGGCTGGCGCGTACCCTTGGCGGATCAGGACAATCTGTCGGACCTGGCCATCGCATTGAAGCTGCCGGTGATCCTGGTGGTCGGTGTACGCCTGGGCTGTATCAGCCATGCCTTGTTGACCGCCGAAGCGATTGCCCGGGACGGTTTGCAACTGGCGGGATGGGTGGCCAACATCATCGACCCGAAGACCTCGCGGCTGGAAGAAAACCTGGCTACCCTTGCCGAGCGCCTCCCGGCACCGTGCCTGGGGCGTGTGCCTAAACTCAAGGCCGTCACGGCCGAGGCAGTGGCCGAGCACTTGCAACTGGACCTGTTGGACTGAAGTTTTCGCAATGCGGGCTTTGCCTATGATAAGGCACTGTGCTATTAGTGTTTTTGTCGGGTGTTTTGCCGGCCACTCTGCTTCAATGGCCGCTGTTGATCCTTTGAAAGGACGAGTTCTCCCATGGAAATCTCAGGAAACACCGCTTTTTATGCCGGTCTGAGTACCCTTCAGACAGGGCAGAACCGTGTCGATCAAGCCGCCGGACAGATCGCCAACACCACGATCGAGCGTTCGGTCACCAGCCAGTCCTCCGAGGTGCAAGTCGATCGTCTGCGATCGGTTGATCGCAGCCGGCAATCGGACCTCGCCAGCAACGTGATCGACATGGCCCAAGGCAAGATTCAGGCGGAGCTGGGCGTGACAGTCGCCAAGGCAGCCGACGAAGTGCTTGGAACGTTGATCGATACCTACGCTTGATTCTCTAAAGAATTTGTACCCTCCAGCGCCGCGCCTGTTCGCGGCGTTTTTCTGCGTAAGCCTTTCTTGTTCAACTAATCTTTTCGGTATGGCGGGCTGCTTCGCAAGCGCGGCTGCGTTGTCGTGTGCCTGTGTGTCCAATCCTGCGATGACGAACGGCAAATGATCGACGCTTGACAAGATTTGGGCGTAAACGTATGTTTCAAACAACTGTTTGATCGCAACAACAAATCAATGCGGTCGTTCATTCCCGGTTACATCAGCAGAGGTTTATCGCTATGCCTGACTACAAGGCCCCCTTGCGTGATATTCGCTTCGTTCGTGACGAGCTGCTCGGCTACGAAGCGCACTATCAGAGCCTTCCGGCTTGTGCCGACGCAACTCCGGACATGGTTGACGCCATTCTCGAGGAAGGCGCCAAGTTTTGTGAGCAGGTACTGGCTCCGCTGAACCGCGTGGGCGACATCGAGGGTTGCACCTGGAGCGAGTCCGGCGTCAAGACTCCGACTGGCTTCAAAGAAGCCTACAAGCAATTCGTCGAAGGTGGCTGGCCGAGCCTGGCTCACGACGTAGAGCACGGTGGCCAAGGCCTGCCGGAGTCTCTGGGTCTGGCCATCAGCGAAATGGTTGGTGAGTCCAACTGGTCGTGGGGCATGTACCCAGGCCTGTCGCACGGTGCGATGAATACCATCTCCGAGCACGGCACCCCTGAGCAGCAAGAGGCTTACCTGACCAAGCTGGTTTCCGGCGAGTGGACCGGCACCATGTGCCTGACCGAACCGCACTGCGGCACCGACCTTGGCATGCTGCGCACCAAGGCCGAGCCTCAGGCCGACGGTTCCTACAAGGTTTCCGGCACCAAGATCTTCATCTCGGCCGGTGAACACGACATGGCCGACAACATCGTCCACATCGTACTGGCCCGCCTGCCGGATGCACCGGCCGGCACCAAAGGCATCTCCCTGTTCATCGTGCCGAAGTTCATGCCGAACGCCGATGGTTCGGTTGGCGCGCGCAATGCCGTGTCCTGCGGTTCCCTGGAACACAAGATGGGCATCCACGGCAACGCCACCTGCGTGATGAACTTCGACGGTGCCACCGGTTTCCTGATCGGCCCGGCGAACAAAGGCCTGAACTGCATGTTCACCTTCATGAACACCGCACGCCTGGGTACAGCGCTGCAAGGCCTGGCCCACGCTGAAGTCGGTTTCCAGGGCGGCCTGAAATACGCTCGCGACCGTCTGCAGATGCGCTCGCTGACTGGCCCGAAAGCGCCGGACAAAGCCGCTGACCCGATCATCGTGCACCCTGACGTACGCCGCATGCTGTTGACCATGAAGGCATTCGCCGAAGGCAACCGTGCGATGGTCTACTTCACCGCCAAGCAGGTCGACATCGTCAAGTACGGCGTGGACGAAGAAGAGAAGAAAAAAGCCGACGCACTGTTGGCGTTCATGACTCCAATCGCCAAAGCCTTCATGACCGAAGTCGGTTTCGAGTCGGCCAACCACGGCGTGCAGATCTACGGCGGCCACGGCTTCATCGCCGAGTGGGGCATGGAGCAGAACGTCCGCGACAGCCGCATCTCGATGCTGTACGAAGGCACCACCGGTATCCAGGCTCTCGACCTGCTGGGCCGTAAAGTGCTGATGACCCAAGGCGAGGCTCTGAAGGGCTTCACCAAGATCGTCCACAAGTTCTGCCAGACCAACGAAGGCAACGAAGCGGTTCAAGAGTTCGTCGCTCCGCTGGCTGCACTGAACAAGGAATGGGGCGAGCTGACCATGAAGGTCGGTATGGCTGCCATGAAAGATCGCGAAGAAGTCGGCGCGGCCTCCGTGGACTACCTGATGTACTCCGGTTACGCCTGCCTGGCCTACTTCTGGGCTGACATGGCGCGCCTGGCTGCCGAGAAACTGGCTGCCGGCACATCCGAAGAGGCGTTCTACACCGCCAAGCTGCAGACTGCGCGTTTCTACTTCCAGCGCATCCTGCCGCGTACCCGCACTCACGTTGCAACCATGCTGTCGGGCGCCAACAACCTGATGGACATGAAAGAAGAGAACTTCGACCTGGGCTACTAAGCCTTAACGAAGTACTTGAAAAAGCCGCTGCTCCTTCGGGAACAGCGGCTTTTTTGCTTTAAGGGCTGCCTGTGGAACAAGTGTTTGTAACGCCCTTTAAAAATACCTCACTAATTCACTCAGTAACTCGGGCTACCTGCCGTTACAGTAGTGGGCACATTGCCATCTATTGAATTGACGGGTCGGAGCTTTACCCTTGCCGCGCTCATCTGCTGTACGTTTCAGTCATTTCCTGCCGTCATTAGTGCTGTTACTGGCGGGGCTTGCGGCTGCTTACATCAAGGATCTGAACGTCTTCTTCACGTCGCTGTTCAACGTGCTGCCCACCCTGGTGCTGTTGCTCGGTGGCGCCTATTGCGCGGTGTACCGACGCCAGCGTGAACTGTTTCTGATGGTCACGGTGTACATCGCCTACGCCCTGCTCGACACCCAGACCGATTATTACCGCGACAACGGCAAGGTACGTGACGATGCCGCCGTGGTCTTTCATTTGTGTTGCCTGCTGCTGCCGCTGCTGTTTTGCGTGTTCGCGGCGTGGCAGGAGCGCACCCATCTGTTCCAGGACATGGTGGCGCGCTTCGCGGTCTTGCTCGCGGTGGGCAGCGTGGCGCTGGGGCTTGAGCAAAGTTATCCACATGCGCTGCTGATCTGGCTGTCGGAGATTCGCTGGCCTGCCTTGCATGGCGCCTGGATGAGCCTGATCCAGTTGTCCTACCCGGTGTTCATCGCTGCGTTCCTGCTGCTGGCCTGGCAGTACTGGCGCAACCCGCGACCGCTGCATGCCGCGCAGTTGGTGGGGCTGCTCGGGTTGTTCTGGATGTTGCCGAAAACCTTCATCCTGCCGTTCACGCTGAACATCATGTGCAGCCAGGTGATGCTGATGATCGCCGCCGCCGTTGCCCACGAAGCCTATCAAATGGCCTTCCGCGACGAACTGACCGGGCTGCCGGGCCGTCGTGCGCTGAATGAACGCCTGCAACGGTTGGGGCGCAACTACGTGTTGGCCATGAGCGACGTCGACCACTTCAAGAAATTCAACGATACCCATGGCCACGATGTCGGCGACCAGGTACTGCGGCTGGTGGCCAGCAAGCTGTCGAAAATCGGCGGTGGCGGTAAGGCGTATCGCTATGGCGGCGAGGAATTTGCCTTGGTGTTCGCAGGCAAGACCCTCGAAGAGTGCATGCCGCACCTGGAAGTCATCCGCGAGTCCATCGCCACATACAACATTCAGTTGCGCAATCAGGAAAACCGCCCGCAGGACGATCATCAGGGGCGCCAGCGGCGCGCCGGTTCCGCTGCATCGAGTGTGTCGGTGACGGTCAGTATCGGTGTTGCCGAACGCATCGATCAACGCACCCCGGAGGAGGTGCTCAAGTCCGCCGACCAGGCGCTCTACAGCGCCAAGGGCGCCGGACGCAACTGCGTGATGGCGTTCGGGCAGAACCGTCGTGGCGCCGTGCGCATGGACGCCGCTACGGTTGAGTGATGATGGCGCATTCAGCGAGCGCAAAGTGATTGTGAGGCATGGTCGGCAGCAGTAGGTTGGAGAAATCTGCCGACGGAGAATGACCATGCCCGAGTACAAAGCTCCCTTGCGCGACATGCGCTTTCTGATCGACCACGTCTTCGACTTTCACCGCAACTACGCCGCGTTGGGGGCCACCGATGCCAGCCCGGACATGGTCAATGCGATCCTCGAGGAAGGGGCGAAGTTCTGCGAAAACGTACTGTCGCCGCTCAACCGCAGTGGCGATGAAGAAGGCTGCCATTTCGACAATGGCGTGGTCACCACACCCGCGGGTTTCAAACAGGCATTCGCTCAATATGTCGAGGGCGGCTGGCATGGCCTGGCGGCGGATCCGGTTTACGGCGGTCAAGGGTTGCCGATCTCTCTGGGCCTGGTGATCAGCGAGATGGTGGCCTCCAGCAACACCTCTTGGGGCATGTACCCCGGCCTGACCCACGGTGCGATGTCGGCGATCCACGCCCATGGCACCGAGGAACAAAAGCAGACCTATTTGAAGAAGCTCACCGCCGGCCAATGGACCGGCACCATGTGCCTGACAGAAGCCCATTGCGGCACCGACCTGGGCATCATCAAGACCCGCGCCGTGCCTGCGGCCGATGGCAGCTACGCGATCTCCGGCAGCAAGATCTTCATCTCCGCCGGCGAGCACGATATGAGCGCCAACATCATTCACCTGGTGCTGGCCAAATTGCCGGA
Organism: Pseudomonas sp. GW821-FHT02A08; assembly: GCF_059422045.1. Taxonomy (NCBI): domain Bacteria; kingdom Pseudomonadati; phylum Pseudomonadota; class Gammaproteobacteria; order Pseudomonadales; family Pseudomonadaceae; genus Pseudomonas; species Pseudomonas sp. GW821-FHT02A08. Next base: position 84,459 of record NZ_JBWKWD010000005.1, on the reverse strand, counting down.
CGCACCAGCCGGGACCAAGGGCATTTCGCTGTTCATCGTGCCCAAGTTCCTGCCCGATGCGGCGGGCGAAGCGGGCGCGCGCAACGGCGTGTCCTGCGGCTCGATCGAACACAAAATGGGCATCAAGGCCTCGGCCACTTGCGTGCTGAACTTCGACGAGGCCAAGGGCTTTTTGATCGGCGAGCCGAACAAGGGCCTCAACTGCATGTTCACCATGATGAACCACGCGCGGCTGGGCACCGGCATGCAAGGGCTGTGTCTGGGGGAGGCGAGCTTTCAGGGCGCGATCAAATACGCCAACGACCGTTTGCAGATGCGCTCGCTGACCGGCCCGAAAGCGCCGGAAAAGGCCGCCGACCCGATTATCGTGCACCCTGATGTGCGGCGGATGTTGCTGACCATGAAGGCCTTCAACGAAGGCAACCGCGCGCTGACCTACTTCACCGCGCAGTTGCTCGACGTTGCACACCTGAGCCCGGATGAAACGGCGCGTCAGGATGCCGAAGACTTGTTGGCGTTCCTCACGCCGATCTGCAAAGCCTTCATGACCGACACCGGGCTGGAGGTGACCAACCACGGCATGCAGGTGTTTGGCGGCCACGGGTTCATTCGCGAATGGGGCATGGAGCAACTGGTACGCGACTGCCGGATCGCGCCAATCTATGAGGGCACCAACGGCATTCAGGCGCTGGACCTGCTCGGGCGCAAGGTGCTCGGCAGCCAGGGCAAGTTGCTGCGCGGTTTCACCAAAATCGTCCACAAGTTCTGCGCGGCGAACGCCGAACATCCACAATTGGCCGTGTATGTGGCGCAGCTCAATCAACTGAATCAGCAGTGGGGTGAGTTGACCACCAAGGTCGGCATGGCGGCGATGAAAAACCCGGACGAAGTCGGTGCCGCGTCGGTGGATTACCTGATGTACAGCGGTTACATCATCCTCGGCTACCTGTGGTTGCGCATGGCGTTGGTGGCTCAGGCGCAACTCGATGCGGGCAGCGGTGATGGCGACTTCTGCCGGGGCAAACTGGCGACCAGCGAGTTTTACTTCAAGCGTCTGTTGCCACGCACTGCCGCTCATCGGGCGGCCATAGAGGCGGGTAGCGATTGCCTGATGCAGCTGCCGGCGGAGTTGTTTGCGCTTTAGTCATATAAATCCGTTACAAAGAAGCTCGCCTTGCGCGGGCTTTTTTGTTGGTGACTAGAAATAACAAAATAGTCATGAGTTGACCCTATGTGTCGCAAAAGTTGTTGAGGTACACTCCGAACCAACGAAAACACTCTTCCTGTGAATCACCTGTATAGATCTTGCGAGGTTTGCCATGGCTGACTACAAAGCGCCCCTGCGCGATATGCGCTTCGTCCTCAATGAAGTTTTCGAGGTCGCCAAACTCTGGGCCGAACTGCCTGCACTGGCCGAGACTGTGGATGCAGAAACGGTCGAAGCCATCCTGGAAGAAGCTGGCAAAGTCACCAGCAAAAGCATCGCACCGCTGAGCCGTGCCGCTGACGAAGAAGGTTGCCATTGGGCGGACGGTGCCGTCACCACGCCGGCAGGTTTCCCACAGGCTTATCAGACCTACGCTGAAGGCGGCTGGGTCGGTGTCGGTGGCGATCCGTCCTACGGCGGCATGGGCATGCCCAAAGCCGTTTCGGCCCAGGTCGAAGAAATGGTCAACTCCGCCAGCCTGTCGTTCGGCCTGTACCCGATGCTGACCGCCGGCGCTTGCCTGTCGATCAACGCCCACGCCAGCGAAGAACTGAAGGCCGCGTACCTGCCGAACATGTACGCCGGCATCTGGGCCGGTTCCATGTGCCTGACCGAGCCGCACGCCGGTACAGACCTGGGGATCATTCGCACCAAGGCCGAGCCTCAGGCCGACGGTTCCTACAAGGTCAGCGGCACCAAGATCTTCATCACTGGTGGCGAACACGACCTGACCGAAAACATCATCCACCTGGTACTGGCCAAGCTGCCGGATGCACCGGCGGGACCGAAAGGCATTTCGCTGTTCCTGGTGCCGAAGTTCATGGTCAATGCCGATGGCAGCCTGGGCGCGCGCAACCCGGCGAATTGCGGTTCGATCGAACACAAGATGGGCATCCAGGCGTCCGCGACCTGCGTGATGAACTTCGATGAAGCCGTGGGTTATCTGGTCGGCGAGCCGAACAAAGGCCTGGCGGCGATGTTCACCATGATGAACTACGAGCGACTGGGCGTCGGTATCCAGGGCCTGGCCACGGGCGAGCGCTCGTACCAGAACGCCGTGGAATACGCCCGCGACCGTCTGCAAAGCCGTTCGCCAACGGGTGCGCAGAACAAGGACAAAGTGGCTGACCCGATCATCGTCCACCCGGACGTGCGTCGCATGCTGCTGACCATGAAAGCCTCGAACGAAGGGGGCCGCGCGTTCTCCACCTACGTGGCGATGCAACTGGACACCGCCAAGTTCAGCGAAGATGCAACCACCCGCAAGCGCGCGGAAGACCTGGTGGCGTTGCTGACCCCGGTGGCCAAGGCGTTCCTGACCGACCTCGGCCTGGAAACCACCGTACACGGCCAGCAAGTCTTTGGCGGCCACGGTTACATCCGTGAATGGGGCCAGGAGCAACTGGTGCGTGATGTGCGCATCACGCAGATCTATGAAGGCACCAACGGCATTCAGGCGCTGGACCTGGTCGGGCGCAAGATCGTCGGCAGCGGCGGGGCGTTCTACAACCTGTTCGCCGACGAAATTCGTCACTTCACGGCGACCGCCAGCGCGGACCTCGCCGAGTTCACCAAGCCATTGAACGACGCCGTGACCACCCTCGATGAGCTGACCGCGTGGTTACTTGACCGTGCTAAAACCAATCCGAACGAAATCGGCGCGGCGTCGGTCGAGTATCTGCAAGTGTTTGGTTACACGGCCTACGCCTACATGTGGGCCCTGATGGCAAAAGCGGCTTTTGGCAAGGAAGCGCAAGACGATTTCTACGCCAGCAAACTGGGCACGGCGCGGTTCTATTTCGCCCGTCTGTTGCCGCGCATTCACTCGTTGAGCGCGTCGGTGAAGGCCGGTAGTGAATCGTTGTTCCTGCTGGATGCAGGACAATTCTGAGGAAGTAGTATTTTGTAAGCATTCTCTTACATAACGTGCTGCTGTTCTCCCATAGATGCAAATTGGATCCAGAGCTAATCTACTTCACATGGACGTAGCGCAGGAAGCGCAAAGCAACAACAGGGACACGTAGGATTCTGCCAGGACGGCGGAGTGAAATGGATGTCAGGGAAACAGTCTGCAAAGCCCCGCTTCGGCGGGGTTTTCTTTTGCCCGAAGAAAAGTTTCTAGCTCAGCCCGTCCAGGGCCTGCGGGCTGTTCAAACGTTCAGCCGGGCCATTTATCACTTCTTCCAGCAATGTCCGCAGCAAGGCCAGCGAGGCCTGCTGCCGTTGCACATCCCGACACACCAAGCCGACTTTCAGCGGCACTCGGGGTTCGCTCAGGGGTTTCCACAGCAGTTCGTGGTTGCCATGGGTCTTTTGCGAGCGTCCGGGCAGCACCGTCGCCAGGCGCGTGTGGGGCAGGCTGTCGAGGATGCCGGCCATGTTGTTCAATTCGGCTTGCACCTGTGGACGACGTCCCAGGCTTGTCAGCTGTGCCTGCCAGATCTGCCTGATCTGAAATTCCTCGCCCAGCAGCAACATCGGCAGTTCGGCGGCCTGACTCATGGACACTTTCTTGAATTCACGCAGCGGGTGCTCTGCCGGGATGACCAGGGTCAGTTCATCTTCGTACAGCATCACGCCATGCAAGCCGGGCTGGCGGGGCGGCAGGTAGCTGATGCCGATATCCAGAGAACCGTTGAGCAGTCGCCGCTCGATTTCCAGGCCGGTCAGTTCATAGATCTGCACCACCAGATGCGGCTGCGCCTTGCGCACGCGTTCGAGCATCTGTGGAACGAGGCTGGTATGCACGGTCTGCAACACACCAATGGCCAAGGTGCGCAGCGCCTGACCCTTGAAGTTGCCGAGCGCTTCCCGTGCCCGTTGCAGACCATCGAGCAAAGGCAGGGCGTGGTTGTACAGCGTATGGGCCGCGAGGGTCGGCAACAGGCGTTTGCTGCTGCGCTCGAACAGGCTCACATCAAGGTTTTGTTCAAGCTGGCGGATCTGCTGGGACAGCGCTGGCTGGGAGATGGACAGGCGCTCGGCGGCCCGGCCCACGTGACCTTCTTCATAGACCGCGACGAAATAACGCAGTTGCTTGAAATCCATAAGTGTTGCTTATCGAAAATGCTGGGAAATCGAAATGGCTGAACGCCTCGCCTGAGCCTAGTCTAACCGCATTCACAGGACTTACGGGGCTACAGAGAGCGATGAGTACCCTTTGCTTCGATGGTGTTTACATAGGTAAGGCAAAAAACCTCAAAAGGGTTTTTTTCAGATGAACCTGTTCAGTCTGCGCCGCAGTCTTCCCAGTCTTGATGATCTGGTCATGGACGTCTCCCTGTCATCCCAAGGCGTAAACCTTCCCAGCGAGTACTTGATGCCCAGTGTCGAGCGGCCGAAACAATTGTTTGTGCGTGGCCAGGGTTCATGGTTATGGGACAGCGATGACCGTGCGTACCTGGATTTTTCCCAAGGCGGTGGGGCCAACAGCCTCGGTCATAGCCCTTCGGTACTGGTCAACGCAATCACTGCCCAGGCTCAGTCGCTGATCAATCCGGGCTTCGGCCTGCATAACCGCGGTATGCTCAGCCTCGCCGAACACCTATGTGCCAGCACCGGCAGTGATCAGGCCTGTCTGCTCAATACCGGCAGCGAAGCCTGCGAGGCAGCGATAAAACTGGCACGCAAATGGGGTCAACGGCATCGCGGCGGTGCGTCGCGAATCATTGTGGCCAACAACGGATGCCATGGCCGGAGCCTGGGGACGATTTCGGCGTCGGACAGTTCGACATTGATCAACCGATTCGAGCCGCAACTGCCAGGCTTCAGTCGTGTTCCGTTCAATGACCTGCCAGCGCTGCATGCGGCCGTGGATGAACGGACCGTAGCGATCATGCTCGAGCCGATCCAGAGTGAAGCCGGCGTGATCCCGGCCACCGCACACTACCTCAAGGGCGTCGAACGCTTGTGCCGTGAACTTGGCATTTTGCTGATCCTTGATGAAGTGCAAACCGGCATCGGCCGTTGTGGCACCTTGCTTGCGGAACAGTCCTGCGGCGTCACGGCGGATATCGTCGTGCTCGGCAAAGGCTTGGGCGGCGGCGTGCCATTGGCCGCGCTGCTGGCGCGGGGCAAGGCTTGCTGTTTCGACCTTGGCGAGGTGACAGGCACTCATCACGGTAATGCGTTGATGACCGCAGCGGGACTTTCGGTGCTCGATACCGTGCAGGACAAGGCTTTCCTCAAACACATCTCAGAGGCCGGTCAGCACCTGCGTGAAGGATTGGCGCGTCTGGCCCATCGTTACGGCCAAGGCGAGTTGCGCGGACAAGGGCTGCTTTGGGGGCTGACGCTGTCGGACGATTCCGCCGACGCTGTGGTCAAGGCCGCGCTGTACGAAGGCCTGCTGCTCAACGCCCCGCAACCCGACTGCCTGCGCTTTACCCCGGCGCTCAATGTCAGCATCGCCAACATCGACGAAATGCTCCTGCGCTTGGCGCGCGCCTTCTCCCGAGTACGCACCGCGCAATTGCAGTGCCGCAAAGGGATTGCCGTCTGATCCGACGCGCCCTGCACACATTCCCGAACCGTCTCGCGGTAATACGCACGCCTCACGCCCGACACTTTTGGCGTGGGGCGTTTTTTTGCCTGCGAAATTCAACGAAGGGGCGGAGCTTGGGAGTAGAGTGACTGAACCCTGACAAGCGGTACAGGTCGATTAGCTGTAGGGCTCGAACGAGTCCACCCCAATCAGGAGCTGCCCCATGGACTTTATTCGCATCATCATCGCCATCCTGTTGCCGCCACTGGGTGTGTTTCTGCAAGTAGGATTCGGCGGGGCGTTCTGGCTGAATATTCTGCTGACGTTGTGCGGTTACATTCCTGGGATCGTGCATGCGGTTTACATCATCGCCAAGCGCTGAATCTGCGGCGCTGGACCAATCGCTTTCGCGGGCAAGCCCGCTCCCACAGGTTCTGTGGTGTGCACAAAATCTGTGGGAGCGGGCTTGCCCGCGAAGGGGACGCCACCGTTTCGGCAATGAGCGCGGGCTTCAGTCCACTGAATCCATGACCCGCCGATAAAACAACCACTCCTGCTCCAGCGCATGGGCCTGGTTACCGGCCTTGCGAAAGCCATGGCGTTCGTCCGCGTAGTAATGCGCTTCGACCAGGATGCCGTTGTTCTGCAGGGCCTCGACCATGTCGCGGGTCTGCTGGGGGACGACCACGGCATCCAGTTCTCCTTGAAAGAAGATCATCGGCACGCGGATGTTGCCGGCATGCAGCAGCGGTGTGCGGGCGGCGTAACGTTCGGCATCCAGTTGCGGATCGCCGATCAGCCAGTCCAGATAATCGCCCTCGAACTTGTGGGTCGCCCGGCCCAATGCGACGGGATCGCTAACGCCATAAAGGCTCGCCCCGGCCCGGAAAACGTTGTGGAAGGCCAGCGCGCACAATGTGGTGTAGCCGCCGGCACTGCCGCCGCGGATGAACGCTTTGTCGCCATCGATCAAGCCACGCTCGGCGAGATGGCTGACCACCGCGCAAGCGTCTTCGACATCCACATCTCCCCAACTCAGATGCAGAGCCTGGCGATAGGCCCGGCCATAACCGCTGCTGCCGCGATAGTTGAGGTCGGCCACGGCGAAACCCCGCTGTGCCCAGTACTGGATACGCGGATCGAGCATCGGGTAGCACGCCGATGTCGGGCCACCATGGACGAACACCACCAATGGCGGTTTCGTCTCGCCGGTCATCGCCGGGTAGAAAAAGCCGTGTGCTTCGCCTGAGCCACTTGGGTAGCACAAGGTTTGCGGGCGGCTGATTTGTTCGGCGGGCAAAGGGGCAATGCCCCCGGCCAGCACTTTTACTTGTCGAGAAAGGCGATCGACAGCAATGACGGCGGTTGAACTGACGGGCGACGCCGCGATGCAATAGATGAATTGTTCATCCACGGCGAGATGGCGAAAGCGGCTGTAGTCGCCGGCGAAGTCGGCGCTGGAATCACCGACTATGCCCAATCGGCCAAACCCGCCCTCGGTCCAACTGGCCAGATAACTGTCGTCGCTCAGCGGCAACCAGGTGCTGCCGCCGAGTTGCCACGGCGCGGGGCCATGGTCGGCGCTGGCACTTGGCATTGGGCTCAAGCCTTTTCCGGATTCTTTCCATGGCTGCCAGTAACCTGCGCGATCCGTCAGGCAATACAAGCGACCGCTGGCATCAAACCGCGGTTGTTGCACAGACTCTTGAACGCCGTCGCCCGCCACACAACGGGCCTCGGCAAAGCCGTCGTTGGCGAGGCGTTCGGCAACCATCAAGCGGGTCGCTGTCCATGGCTGATCCGGGCGACTCCACTCGATCCAGGCCAGGCGCCGGGCATCAGGGCTCAGCGTAGGTGCCGCGTAGAAATCGGCACCTTCGGCCAGCAAGTGACGTGCGCCATTGAGCAAATCGATCGCCACCAGTCGGTGTTGATTGCGATGCTCCTCGACCGCCAGCACTTGCCCGTTGGCGAACTGCAGATCGCCATAACGGCACGCATCGAACGTCAGCCTTTCGGGTGTTTCGTCTTGCAGTGACTGCCGATACAACTGCTGGTCTGCCTCGTTGACGAAAACAATGCCGTCGTCCGTCAGACAAAACGCGCCGCCGCCATATTCGTACACCCGACTGCGCACGCTGAACCCCGGTGGTGTCAGGCATTTCGCTGCACCATCACGCCAATGCCAGATCCGGCACGCCGCATCTTCGGGGCGGTACTCGTTCCAGAACAGGCCCTGCCGCCCGACCTGCAATTCGGCAAAGTCGATACCGGCGGCCACGGCTTTGGCAGCGCTGAAAGGTTCAGCTTTTGGCGATGAGGCGTGAGTTTCGTTCATTGCGAAAGGCCAGTTGGTCGATGGTCTGGGTCGCGTGTTCGGCTTCTTCGCGAGCCTTGAGGATCACGCCGTGTTGTGGAGACTTGCTGCACACCGGGTCGGCGTTGCTGGCATCACCGGTGAGCATGAACGCCTGGCAGCGGCAGCCGCCGAAGTCCTTTTCTTTCTCGTCACAGGAGCGACACGGCTCGGGCATCCAGTCGTAGCCACGAAAGCGGTTGAAGCCGAACGACTCGTACCAGATGTGCTGCATGCTGTGGTCGCGTACGTTGGGAAACTGCACCGGCATCTGTCGGGCACCGTGACAGGGCAGGGCGGTTCCGTCTGGCGTGACTGTCAGAAAAATACTGCCCCAGCCATTCATGCAGGCTTTTGGGCGTTCTTCGTAATAGTCCGGCGTGACGAAAATCAGCTTGCACGGATGCCCTTCGGCTTCCAGTCTGGCGCGGTATTCGTTAGTGATACGTTCGGCGCGCACCAGTTGCTCCTGGGTCGGCAAAAGCCCGACACGATTGAGCTGCGCCCAACCGTAGAACTGGCACGTGGCGAGCTCGACGAAGTCCGCTTCCAGTGCGATGCACAGCTCGATGATGCGGTCGATCTGGTCGATGTTGTGTCGATGGGTGACGAAGTTCAGCACCATCGGATAACCATGGGCTTTCACCGCCCGGGCCATTTCCAGCTTCTGGGCGAAGGCCTTTTTCGAGCCGGCCAGCAGGTTGTTCACCTGCTCGTCGCTGGCCTGGAAACTGATCTGGATGTGATCGAGACCGGCCTTCTTGAAGTCGCTGATTTTCTGCTCGGTGAGGCCGATGCCGGAGGTGATCAGGTTGGTGTAGAAACCCAGTTTGCGGGCTTCGGCAATCAGCTCGGCGAGGTCCTGACGCACCAAGGGTTCGCCACCGGAAAAGCCCAGTTGCGCCGCGCCCATTTCCCTCGCTTCGCGAAATACCTTGATCCACTGTTCGGTGCTCAGCTCTTTGCCTTGCTCGGCGAAATCCAGCGGATTGGAGCAGTACGGGCATTGCAGCGGGCAGCGATAGGTCAGCTCGGCGAGCAGCCACAGCGGCAGGCCGACCTCGGGTTTGGGCGGTACTCGCCTTGATGAATCAGGCAAGTTCGATCCAGTGCTGCGCACGGGCAACCTCCATGAACTGCTCGATGTCTTCACCGAGCTCGGGTACGCCGGGGAACTGTTGGTCGAGTTCGGCGATGATCGCCGCGACATCCCGTTCACCGTCAATCAAGCCACCGATCAGTGCGGCACTTTCGTTGAGCTTGATCATGCCTTCCGGATACAGCAGCACGTGGCCTTTCTGTGCCGGTTCGTACTGGAAGCGGTAGCCGGGACGCCAGGTCGGGGTCTTGCTGCGATCGAAACTCATAAGGTGATTCCTTTGTGCCAGACCCGTTCCCCGGTCACGCTGTGATACGGCGGGCGTTTCAGTTCGTAGGCCATGCTCATGGCATCGAGCATGCTCCAAAGAATGTCCAGTTTGAACTGGAGAATTTCCAGCATGCGCTCCTGGCCTTCACGGGTGGTGTAGTGCTGCAGCGTGATCGCCAGACCATGCTCGACATCACGCCTTGCCTGGCCCAGGCGCGTGCGGAAATACTCGTAGCCGGCCGGGTCGATCCACGGGTAATGCTGCGGCCAGCTGTCCAGGCGCGATTGGTGGATCTGCGGGGCGAACAGTTCGGTCAGCGAGCTGCTCGCCGCTTCCTGCCAACTGGCGCGGCGGGCGAAATTGACATAAGCGTCCACGGCGAAGCGCACACCGGGCAACACCAGCTCCTGGGAGCGCAGTTGGTCCGGGTCGAGGCCCACGGCTTGGCCCAGACGCAGCCAGGCTTCGATGCCGCCGTCTTCACCGGGCGCACCGTCGTGGTCAAGCAGGCGCTGAATCCACTCGCGACGGATCTCGCGGTCAGGGCAGTTGGCGAGGATCGCCGCGTCCTTCAGGGGAATGTTCACCTGGTAGTAGAAACGGTTGGCGACCCAGCCCTGGATCTGCTCGCGGCTTGCCCGGCCTTCATACATCGCCACGTGATAGGGGTGATGGATGTGGTAATAGGCGCCCTTGGCGCGCAGGGCCGCTTCGAATTCGGCGGGGGACATCGGGGTGTCGGTCATTGCGGTTCTCCGGGGAACAACCGTTGAAATCTTTGGTGTCTGGTCGGACGCCTTCGCGAGCAAGCCCGCTCCCACATTGGAACGCGGTCAACTGTGGGAGCGGGCTTGCCCGCGAAGGGGCCCTCAGCTACAGCACAATACTCATGCCGTCATACGCCACTTCAACCTGGCGCCGATCCAGCTCCGCACGTTGCGGCGAATCCTCATCGAGAATCGGGTTGGTGTTGTTGATGTGGATAAGCACCTTGCGCTGCTCGGGCAGTTGCTCCAGCACTTCGAGCATGCCACCGGGGCCGTTCTGCGCCAGATGGCCCATCTCGCGACCGGTACGGGTGCCGACGCCGCGCCGCTGCATTTCATCGTCATCCCACAAGGTTCCATCCACCAGCAGGCAATCGCTGCCGGCCATGATTTCCAGAAGCGCATCATCCACCTTGCCCAGGCCCGGTGCGTAGAACAGTTTGCCGCCGGTGTTGAGGTCTTCGATGATCAGGCCGATGTTGTCGCCCGGATGTGGGTCGAAGCGATGCGGTGAGTAGGGTGGCGCGGCACTGCGCAAAGGCAGCGGGGTAAAGCGCAGGTTCGGGCAGGCCGGTACGCTGAAGCTCTGGTCGAGCTCGATGCGATTCCAGGTCAGCCCGCCATTCCAGTGGTTGAGCATGGTGAACAGCGGAAAACCGCTGCTCAGGTCTTCGTGGACCATGTCGGTGCACCAGACCTGATGCGGGCATCCTTCACGCAGCATGAGCAGGCCGGTGGTGTGGTCGATCTGGCTGTCCATCAGGATGATCGCGCCGATTCCGGTATCGCGCAGGGCTCGGCCCGGTTGCATCGGGGCGAAGCTCTGGAGTTGCGCGCGGATGTCCGGGGAAGTGTTGCACAGCACCCAGTTCACGCCGTCGTCGGAAATCGCGATGGACGATTGCGTCCGCGCCTTGGCCCGCAAGCTGCCGTTGCGAAAGCCCGCGCAGTTCACGCAGTTGCAGTTCCACTGGGGGAAGCCGCCGCCGGCAGCGGAACCTAGAATCTGGACAAACATGGACGCTCCATCATTTCAACGCTGAAAATAAAACGCCTCGGATAACCGAGGCGTTGTGCTGCATCTCTGTCAAAGCTGAGATTAGCGGCTTGCGAAGTACATGGTGACTTCAAAGCCAATACGCAGGTCGGTGTAGGCAGGTTTGGTCCAGGCCATAAATTGAACTCCTTCAGGTAAGGTGGGACAGCGCTGTCTATAGGTATAGTCCACCTCAAGACAGAGATGTTCCAGATAGTTAGGTTGCTATGTTACTCAAAATTTCAAAGAAATTGCCCGTGAAACTTTGAGAAAGCTCCTTGCAGCCCCGGTAATGATCATTTTGCCGCTTGCCATGGCTCGCCTTGTGCAGCGCTGTTGGCAAGGCACAGCCAGCCGCCTTCGGCCTGATTCAGGCGTTGGGCCGCAGCCAGTAAAGCGGCTAGGTCGGTTTGCAAAATGGCCTCGGGCAATTGCGTCAGATATTCCGACGAACGGCCGGCCAGCTTGCCCTGCCAGAGTAATTCGGCCGCTTGCCCCGTGGTGAGCGCAGCACTGGAAAACTGATCCGCCAGGGCCTGGCGTTGAGCGTTGAAGGTGGTGTCGTCGAGCGTGTGGATCAGTTCTGGTAATCGATTCAGGAATTGCTCGATGTGTTGCAGCAACTCCACCGGCGCAACGCTTGGCGATTGCACGCCGAACAGCAGCCCGGTTTGCCCGTGAATCTGCCGCAAGGCGCTGAACACCGCATAGCCGAGTTGCAACTCCACTCGCAGGCGCTGGTAGAAGGGTGTCTGGCAGACATGCGCGAGCAAACGCCACGCAGCTTCGTCGGCCATTTCCTGGGTGGCTGTCGGACAGAACAGCAGCAACGCGTGTTCGCTGGAGGCGGTATCGACAGTGCTCCACAGGTGCTGTGAAAGGATCGAAGAGGGCGGCGTCAGTTGATTGTCCGGCGTGCCGGGTATGCGGCTCAAGGTCAGGCCCATAGCTGCTTGAGTCTGAGCCGATAACCCGATGGCCAGCCCATCCCATCGCGCACTCGACCAGAGTGGCTGCAGGTCGTCCGAGTTCGCGGTGTTCCCGAGGCAGTGTTCGGGCAGTGCCTTGAGCAGTTGTCGAATCGGTATTGGCGCAACGCTGGTCGATTCGGCTTGTAAGACAGCGGCATCAGGTTTTGTCAGTTCTTTCAGCACATGCTCCAGGACGCTGGGCATCGGCTCCTGTAGCCCGTTCAGTTTGAGCAGCCATTCGTTGCCCGACGCGCTGAAGGAAAACTCCACGCCGGCCTGGTGCGCGTCTTCGCGTAACGGTTGCAGGTGGCTTTCCAGTCGTGATTGAAGATTGCTGCCTGGAGCCGAGTCCAGACGCCAGCGCAGATAAATCGCACCTTCGGCACTGTTGTCCGGGAATGCCTGGCTGAATTGCATCGGCGAACGTTCACGACGGCTGCGCGAGCGATCCTGGGCAAAAGTGCGCAGGCCACGGTGGGCGCTGGTCTGGCCGCGAATCAATCCGGCGTTGGGTGCCGGTGTTTCGCCGCGCAGGAAAGGATTGGGGGCGGGCAATTGCCATGGACCACTGAAGTTATCCACAGCTCCCACTTGTTGGAGGATCTGCTTGAGGGCTGTAACGCCCTGCTCGGGCAACCCGGCTTCGCGCTGTTCGCTGTCCAGTCGGGCCAGTTGCAAGGCACTGCTGACTTGCTGCTGGCGCTGGAGCAGGGTTGCGTATTCTTCGCGCAATCGGTTCCAGTCTTGCTCGGCAAAGAAACCGAGCCAGTCCAGAAGGCGTTCGCGGATGCCTGTTGTCGAGTCGGCGGCGGGCAGGGTGAATTCGATATGCAGCAAGGCTTGCCCGGCGAACTGGTACAGCGGCTGGGCTTTCAGGTGATCGGCCAGCCCGCGCTCGCGCAGGTCCGCCAGCAAGCCGCCGGGTTTTGCCAGGTTCAGCCAGTGGCACAGGAATGCCAATGCTTGTGCAGAAAGGTCGGGCAGCGCTTCAAGGGCAAACAGCAGATTCAGGCGCCGCTCGCCAGCCTGTTGATAACTTTTATCCGGCGCATCCATCAGCGGTATCGGCGCTTGTTGCGTGACTGTTTTGCCTTTGGCAATGACGCTGCCAAAGGCTTCGGCCATCGCTTTCAATTCATCGAGGCTCTGCGGCCCGGACAGGCTCAGGGTCATTTGCCCGGTCTGGTAAAACTGCTGATAAAAATCCTGCAACGCCTGCTGAAACTCGGGTTGTTGCAGCGGTAGACTGCCGCGATTGCCGGCATGAAAACCCCGTAGCGGGTGAGCCTCGGCCAGGCCATTGAACAGCGCAAACTGCTGCTGCGCCTCGGCATCCTGCGACCAGGCGACAAATTCCGCCTGCAACACTTCCCGTTCCCGCTGCTGGTCGTCCGGATTCATACGCGGATGGGCGAGCATGTCTGACAGACGCTCCAGCCCACCGGCAAACGCCTGGGGCGGCAGTTCGAAAAAGTAGTCCGTGGTGCGTTCGCAGGTCCGCGCGTTTACCTGGCCACCATGGCTCCGGACGTAGGCCATCAACCCTTGCCCGGCAGGAAAGCGCTCGGTACCGAGAAACAGCAGATGCTCAATAAAGTGCGCAAGGCCAGGCCACGCCAGTGGCACATCATGGCTACCCGCGGCGACCCGCAACGCTGCTGCGCAACGCTTCAAATTCGGGGCATGACGCAGCGTCACCCGCAGGCCGTTGGCCAGGGTTTCAGTGTGGGGGCGAAGGGGATTCAACGCGGGCATGGGCACTTCCAGAACAGTGAAGTGCCAATGCTAGCGGATTAGGACTTGTTCAGCTCGCCGTAAAGCTCGGGACGACGATCGATCAGGTAGCGATTGGCGGCGCGGGAGTCGATCATCAACTGACGATCCAGCTCTCCAACAATCAATGCTTCATCAAGGCCTGCCTGAGCGATGCGGCTGCCATCCGGTGCGGCGATGCTGCTTTGACCGCAATAGTGGATATCGCCTTCATGGCCGCAGTAGTTGGCGTAAGCCACATAGCATTGGTTTTCGAAGGCGCGGGAACGCACGGTGACATCGGCGACGAAATCGAACGGAATCATGTTCGCGGTCGGCACCAGGATCAGCTCGGCACCGGCCAAGGCCAGGCGTCGGGCGTTTTCCGGAAATTCCAGGTCGTAGCAGATCAGGAAACCGAGCTTCCAGCCGTTGAGTTCAACGATGGGAAACTCGTCGGAACCTGCGCTGAACATCGAGTGATCCAGATCGCCGAACAGATGGGTCTTGCGGTAGTTGCAGATGCGCTCGCCGTTAGCGTCGATCAATTGCACGGCGTTGTAGATCTGCCCGTCCTCGGTGCGCTCGGGATAGCCATACAGGATGGCGATCCCGGTCGCCTTGGCAATGCGCGCAATCTGCTGCGCCGATTCACCGTTGTACACCTCCGCCAACACACTGACGGCATCGACGCCGATGTTGTAGCCAGTCAGGAACATCTCCGGCAGCACCAGCAAGTCAGCGCCTTTGGCCTCCAGCGCGAGCTGCTGCAAGCGCTGCAGGTTGCCGGGGACATCCAGGGGCAGCGGCGGACATTGGTAAAGGGCTACGCGCATTTCGGATTCCTCTTACTCGGGAAGGGCGATCGGTCCGATCTCGTTGAACACATCTCCTGGACCCGGATTCTCGGCGTGAGTTGCACCACCGAAGTGTTTCATGATGCCCCACACCGCGTTGAGCGAGGTCTGTACCGCGCCCTCAACCCAGGCCGGCGTCCACGAAACGTCGTCGCCGGCGATGAAGATACCGCGCTGCTCGGCGGGCATGTCGTCCTGCATGAAGTGCGCGTACATGCGCTGGTTGTAGCGGTAGTGGCCGGGCAGGGCGCCTTTGAACGCGCCGAGGAAATGCGGGTCGGCTTCCCACGAAACGGTGATCGGATCGCCGATGATCCGCGCGGCGATGTCGACTTTCGGATAGATCTTCTTCAACGCATCCAATGCCAGCTTCACGCGTTTTTCCACCGGCTGCGGCAGCATTTTCAGCGCGTCGCTCATCCACGAGTACGACAGGCAAATCACCCCAGGCTTGTCGTCGCCGTTGTCGAACAGATAGGTGCCACGGGTCAGGCGATCGGTGAGGGTCATGCTCATCAGGTCGCGACCGGTTTCCGGGTCCTTGTCCTTCCAGAACGGGCGGTCGACCATCACGAAAGTCTTCGACGATTGCATGTAGCGGGTGCGGTCCAGGGCCATCCACATCTTTTGCGAGAACAGGGTTTCGTCGCATTCGATCTGGGTGGTCAGCAGCCAGCTCTGGCAGGTGGTCAGCACGGCCGCATATTCGCGGGTGTCGCCCCAGTTGTCGGTGACGGCGAAACGGCCGCCCGGCGCGTGGGCAATTTTCTTCACGCCGGTGCGCGGTGCGCCGTTGTGCAGCGAGCTGAGGCTGGTGCCGGCCGGCCAGTGTGCGCAACGCTCCGGCACGTGGCGCCAGATGCCCTGCGGCACCTGTTCCACGCCGCCGACCACCAGATGTTGGTGGTCGTCGCAGTTGGTCATCACCACGCGGAAGATTTCCAGCATCGAGTTCGGGAAGTCCGAATCCCAGCCGCCGGTGCCGAAACCGACCTGGCCGAACACTTCACGGTGATGGAACGAGAGCTTGGCGAACGCCTTGGAGGTGGCGACGAAGTCGTAGAAGGTGCGGTCGTCCCACAGCGGCACCAGGGTGTTCCACAGTTCCTTGAGGCGCGGCACGTCGCGGTCGCGAATGGCTTGCTGGATATCCGAGAACTGCGAGCCGGCTTCCAGGGCATCGGCCCACGCGTCAGCCACGTCCTGGAACAGTGCGGGAAGATCCGACAGCTTCTGTGCGTAATGAGTCTGGCCTTCGAGGTCGATCACCGTGCTGCCCGATGCGGGGGTCAGCGGGTTGGGGAACGGCTTGGTTTCCAGGCCGAGCTTGTCGACGTAGTGATAAAACGCGGTAGAGGACACCGGAAAACGCATGCCACCGAGCTCAGCCACAATGCCTTCGGCGCCATTGAACGCCTGGGAGCGCAGACGGCCACCCATTTTCGAGGCTTCGTAGACGACCGGTTTCAGCCCCAGCTTCATCAGCTCATATGCGGCCACCAGGCCGGCAATCCCGCCACCGACAATCGCCACCTCGGCACCATGATTGTGCTCGGGAATGCTGCCCAGGCCAGCCGGGTGCTCGATCCAGTCGTCGAAGGCGAAGGGAAAGTCCGGACCGAAAATGGTGATTGGTTTCTTGCCGTCTGCGGGATGGCGATTGTTCTTGTTCATGGCTGACCTTGCTGGCGACCCGACGCGGAATGCGCATCTGAGTATAGGAAAAGATGCCAGCCATTCTAGAGAGCACAGAACACGTTAATAAGACGCAAAGTGTCGTCATTTTGCCATTTTATTGGTCAATATGACGTTATCGATGTACACACTGCCCACTGTGGGAGCGGGCTTGCCCGCGAAGAGGCCCGACCAGACACCACCAAACCATCAGCACAAACTCAAACCGGCTGCCCCCGATCAATCTTGCTGCTCAAGATGATCGACGTCGTGGTCTTCTCCACCCCATCCACACTGCCAATCTGATCCAGCAACTGATCCAGTTGCTCCGGCGAATCGGTGCGCAACCACGCCACATAATCAAATTCGCCACTCACCGCACACAATTGCTGTACCTGCGCCATCGCACTCAGGCGCCGCAACACCTCCTTGCCGGAGCGCGGTTGCACGGTGATCCCCACGTACGCCTGCAACCCGCCATCCACCACCCGCTGCCCGAGGCGCACGCCGTAACCGGTGATCACCTTGGCCTTTTCCAGCCGCGCCAGGCGCGAAGTGACGGTGGTACGGGCGATGCCCAGTTGCCGGGCGAGCATGGCCACGCTCTCGCGGGCGTTGATCTGCAGGGCGGCAATCAACTGGCGGTCGATTTCGTCGAGGACGGGGGGGCGAGTGTCAGGCAAAGGGTTATCTCCAGCGGTATGGATCAGTGCGCAAGCATGTTACAGGCAGATTCTGTACGACGCTCGCGACGGATCCCTGATCTGGTCTCAGTACTGTTCATGACATTTCTGCCTGCGACAAATTGCCATAAGTAACCAGTTAGTACATTATTCCGCCCTTGTCACAAATGGGGAAAATGTCCGACATGAACAATTCTGGGGTTGCCGCCGGCAGCAAATGGTTGCTGGCGGGGCTGGGTGTGCTGATTGCACTGATCGGACTCGGCCTGGCGGGTGGCGGCGGCTATCTGCTTGCGCTGGGTGGCAGCTGGTATTTCCTGCTGATGGGCCTGGCGATGCTGGCGTCCGGGTTGATGATTGCCCGGCGCAAGCCGCTCGGCGCCTGGCTGTATGGTGTGGCGTTGCTCCTCACTGCGATCTGGGCTGTTTGGGATGCGGGTCTCGAATACTGGCCGCTGGTCTCGCGGGTGCTGACCTTCGCCGTGATCGGTCTGGTGGTGGCATTGATCTATCCGACCCTGGTCCGCGCTTCGGGCGCGACCGGCGGACGTGGCGCCTACGGTCTGGCTGGCATTCTGGGTGTGGGCGTCGTTGCGACGATGGCCTACATGTTCGTGCCGACCCACGTGGTCAAAAACACCACTGTACCTGCGGTAACGCCGGTCACTCCGGGCACCGAACAGAAAGACTGGGCCCACTGGGGCAACACCACCGCCGGCAACCGCTTTGCCGCGCTGGACCAGATCACCAAGGGCAACATCGACAAGCTGCAGGTCGCCTGGACCTTCCGCACCGGCGACATCCCGCAAAGTACCGGTGCCGGCGCCGAAGACCAGAACACCCCGCTGCAAATCGGTGACACGGTTTACACCTGCACCGCCTACGGCAAAGTCTTCGCCCTGGATGCCGACACCGGCGCTCAGCGCTGGAAGTTCGACCCGCAAGGCACCGCGCCCAACTGGCAGCGCTGCCGTGGCCTGGGCTATTCCGAAACCCCGGCGACTTCGGACAATCAGCCGACCGCCTGTACGAAACGTCTGTTTCTGCCGACCGGCGATGCCCGTCTGATTGCCATCAATGCCGACACCGGCAAGCCCTGCGAAGAATTCGGTAACGAGGGCACCGTTGACCTGACCACTGACATGGGCGAAGTGAAGCCCGGTTACTACCAGCAAACCTCGACCCCATTGGTCGCAGGGGACGTGGTGATCGTCGGCGGCCGCGTGGCCGATAACTACTCCACCGGCGAACCGCCGGGCGTGGTGCGTGCCTACGACGTGCGCAGCGGTGAACTGGTGTGGGCGTGGGATCCGGGCAATCCGAACACCACCAAACGTCCGCCCGCTGGTGAGACCTACACCCGTGGCACGCCGAACGTGTGGTCGGCCATGTCCTACGACGCCACACTCGGTCTGCTGTACCTGCCGACCGGCAACGCGACGCCAGACTTCTTCGGCGGTCAACGCACCGAGTTCGACGACAAGTGGAACTCGTCTATCGTCGCCATCGACGTGAAAACCGGTCAGGTGCGCTGGCACTTCCAGACCACTCACCACGACCTGTGGGACTTCGACCTGCCGGCGCAACCGCTGCTGTACGACGTGCCGGACGACAAGGGCGGCACCCAGCCAGCCCTGGCGCAAGTCACCAAACAGGGCGAGATCTTCCTGCTCAACCGCGAAACCGGCGTGCCGATTGCCCGGGTCGAAGAGCGCCCGGTGCCGCAAGGCAAGGTTCCTGGCGAACGCTACTCGCCAACCCAGCCGTTCTCGGTGGACATGCCGTCAATCGGCAACAAGACCCTTACCGAGTCCGACATGTGGGGCGCCACGCCGTTTGATCAGTTGATGTGCCGCATCCAGTTCAAAGGCATGCGCCACGAAGGCGTCTACACCCCGCCGGGCATGGACCGCGCCCTGCAGTTCCCCGGCTCGTTGGGTGGTATGAACTGGGGCAGTGTCTCGGTTGATCCGAACACCAGCTACATGTTCGTCAACGACATGCGCCTGGGCCTGGCCAACTACATGATCCCGCGCGACAAGATCAAAGCCGGGGCCAGCGGCATCGAAATGGGCGTGGTACCGCAGGAGGGCACGCCATTCGGCGCCATGCGCGAACGCTTCCTCTCGGCGGTTGGCATCCCGTGCCAGAAACCACCGTTCGGCACCATGTCCGCCATCGACCTCAAGACCCACAAGCTGATGTGGCAAGTCCCGGTCGGCACCGTGCAAGACACCGGCCCGCTGGGCATCCGCATGCACCTGCCGATCCCGATCGGCATGCCGACCCTCGGCGCATCGCTGGCCACCCAGTCGGGCCTGCTGTTCTTCGCCGGCACCCAGGACTTCTACCTGCGCGCCTTCGATACCGGCAACGGCAACGAAATCTGGAAATCGCGCTTGCCGGTAGGCAGCCAGTCCGGGCCGATGACCTACGTTTCACCGAAAACCGGCAGGCAGTACATCCTGCTGACGGTGGGCGGTGCGCGTCAGTCGACGGATCGTGGGGATTATGTGATTGCCTACGCTTTGCCCAAGTAAGGTGACGTAGGAGCGAGCTTGCTCGCGATGGACGTTAACGATAACGCGTGCTGTCTGAATGGACGCGGCGTGTTCAAGTCCATCGCGAGCAAGCTCGCTCCTACATTATTGATTGTGCGGGGCGACAGGATGGACAGCGACCGTCACTCGTAGTCGAATGCGAGAACGAAGGATCCGAGGCAATGGACATGACGACGAACCTGCCTGCCGCTGTACGCGACCGCGCATTGCAGATCGCCCATCACGAAATGGGGCACTACGTGGTGGCCCGCGCCCTGGGCTTTGAAACGGGCGGCGTGACCCTGACAGTGACCAAGGATTTGCGCCACCAGGGTGGGGCCTCCATTACCCTGGTGCGGCCGATTTCGTCGATAGATGCCATGAAGGAACATCTGGAAGCCCGGATGATGGTGCTCCTGGCTGGCGCCATGGCGCAGACATTCCCCTCAAAACCTTCAGCCGCAAAACACGTCGATAAGCCCAAAGCCACCGCCATCCTCAAAGGTGAGCAGGGGGCGGAGCAGGACTACGCAAAAATCAGGGAGCTTCAGCATCTGCTGCGCAACATCGTCTACCCGGATACCGATCCAGCGTCGAGCGAGCGCATAACGGCGGAGCTTAAAGCGACGACTGATCGGGTGTGGGGGCGGACGCAAAAAATTATCGAGGACCAGGCCGAGACGATTGCCGAATTGGCTGCGGCGCTGGTGGACGGGATGGTTCTTGTGGAGCAATGGGGGCGGGCGGCGGATACGTATGAGGTGGTGTTGATGGGTGAGGTGCTTGAGCGGATCTGGCCCGAGCAGCGCGTGCATACATTGTAGGAGCGAGCTTGCTCGCGAAGGTCGTGAACGATAACGCGAAAAACCAGGTATCAGCATCGCCAGTGGTTTTTTCGCGAGCAAGCTCGCTCCTACACGTTCATTGGTTTGCTTACTTGCTTGCTCCGGCAGGTCTGCGCGTCAGCACCTTCACCACATCATCAATCACCGCTTTGCTCATCGTCGTCAGGTAGTGCGCGGCCCAGGCGTGGCGGTCGGAGTCTTGGGCGTAGGCGGCGTCCACGGTCAGGGATTTGGCGAGGTAGAGCAGGTCGGAGGCTTGGGCCAGGGCGTCGGCGATGGGGACGTTGCGGCAGACGTGGAATAGTGGTTGGTCCGAGAGAAACAGGAAGGGGGTGAAGCCGACGGTTTTTAGTTCTGAAATTGCAGATGCATCTGTTTTAGTCATGGTGTCACTCCAAGGTTCGAGGAGCTGTCACGTTCGTTTCCAAGCGAATGGGTGGCAGCTGTACGCAGGTTGGAAAACCGGGAACCAAGGAACCGGCACGCCCGAAGGCGTCCCACGCACAGCCGCCATGACACACGATTGCAGGCGTAAAAACGCCTGTTGTCATGATTGCGCGCTGTTGCGTTAAGGTTCGACGGGTTTCCAAGCCCGATCGCTGATTGGTCAGCGACGTCCGGAGACTATCCCGTCAAAGAAAAGCGCAACAAGGCGGCAAAGTGCCCAAAAGCAAGATTCGGAGTTTGCCTACAAGGTCCTAAGGCGTCATCCGATATTTCGACACCTTAAGTAAACAAAACCAAACAATCAGGCAAAAAAGCCACATCTGAATGCGGCCTTTTAGTTTGACGTGTAAGCCCAGGTCGGTCGTACAGCCTCCATTGAGTACCAGCACAATAATCAGGGTGGTCGTAAAATGGCTTGACTGTAAAACTTTTCTTATGCGATAAGTGTCCACGTTTTATGGAATGTGGACAGTGGGGCTTTTTGAGTTCATGAAGAGTCAAGATATTTTGCTTCTTTTTAAAATGGCTAGCCTTCACGCGCAGGAGGAGAAGCTATTTGGAAGAATGGAATCGGAGTCAATGGCGGATTTATTTGAAACGCTACTGGAACCCAGTGTGAGTCCATCAATGGTGGCTGGCGATCCGGTGGGGCGCGCATTGGCTGCTCACAATCCAGACCCTGAAGACACAGTTTATCGCGTGCAGGAGCTTGATACCCCCATGGGTGATGCTGACAAGTGGGAGGGGTGGTCGGACGCGGTTCCGTCCCCCCAAGTGTCAAGCTGGATTGAAAGTTACTCCTTGCGTGCACTCTCGGCATCTCTTGGCCTGAGTAAAAGTGAGGTTTCGAACTCAATGGCACGGTGTCGTGAGGCGGGGTTGCTCACCAACGACTACGACACCTCTCTCCCGAAGGTGAACCGCCGAGAGCTCGTGAAAATCACGGAGCATGCCCTCAAATACTTTTACCCGGTAAAGCTAGGTGCAATTGTTCGCGGCATTCCCACCGGCTTTGCAGCGCCAGCGCTGTCCAAGAACCTCAAGAGCGCTGGTGGGCTCATTCCAGTTTGGCCTGATGCTTTTGGGAGTGAGCGCGGTCAGGCGATTGAGCCGCTCTACAAAACCGTTCCAGACGCGGTGAAGAAGGACAGGACGCTTTATCATTACTTGGCGCTCGTTGATGCGATCCGCGTTGGTGGACCGAGAGAGTGCGCAGTAGCGGTCAACATACTCAAGGCAGGGATGGGTCTGAAATAAGATGGCATCAAATGCTGACCACAATTACGAGCTGATCGAGTACGTGGCTGAAGGTCTGGGCAAAGATTTATTGGCTGAAGTTGCCTTTGTTGGTGGATGCACGACGGCAATGCTGGTGACCGACACCGCTGTCATGGATGACATCCGGTTTACTGATGACGTTGACTTGGTAATCGAGTTGGCTGGTGTAAGTGCCTGGCAACGCCTCACAGAGCGCCTGGCGGCCAAAAAATTCAAAATCACAGGGGAGGACGAGGTCAACTGTCGATTTCGTTTCAACGATGTCATCGTCGACGTGATGCCTTCAGATCCGGCTGTTCTCGGCTATGCGAACCGCTGGTTCGTGGAAGGGCTCGCTCAAGCTGTGAAGTTCGCGCTGCCCAGTGGTCTAGAGATACAGATCTTCAAGTCGACTTACTTTCTTGCTACGAAGCTGGAAGCCTTCAGTGGGCGCGGAGAAGGCGATCCTTATCACAAGGATGTCGAGGACATCGTTATCCTGATTGATGGACGTCCGGAGCTGTTGGAGGAGGTCCGAGGGGCGGAGACTGAATTGCTGCAGTTCATCGCCAAGGGAGTTGGCGACCTGTTTAGGCTCAGTGGTATCGACTATGCGATTCAAAGCTCAGGCTCGGTTCGGGCAAACCCCGCTCGTGGCAGGCTCATCCATCAGCGTATGAAGGATCTGAGCCTGCTCGCATGAGATACGAAATCAGATCGGTAAAAGGGCGAGCCCGGGAAGCCAACCATGATTGCGCTGGCGCGGTATTCGATGGCGTCAGGGGGTTGTTTGTTGTCGTGGATGGCACTTCGCAGCCAGGTAGTGGCCAGTTGGCTCATGGATTTGTGCAAGCAGTGATGGATGCCTACCAGGCCCTTATCAATCAGGGTGTTGAAGATTCTACTCATGGTGCCGTCGAGCAGTTGCTAAGGTCTGTGCTTACAGATTTACACCCCCCCCCTTTTTGCTAAGCAGACCGGTACAACAAGCTACTTGGTCGGTGTTGTTTCTCATGGGCAGCTCACCCTTGCATATGAGGGTGACTGCTCATGTGGCTTTGCCAGCGCGGAGGCTGGAATCGAGTGGTTCACACCGCCGCATTGCAAGGCGAACTGGAAGCGTGACCGATCACATCGGGAGCTGGCGCTTGATCCGGCCCGCAATCTGATTACCCGTTGCTATAGGGCCAACCGTTCCCCGGATCCAGATTTTGTTTTCCGTTCAGTGGCTGCAGGCGAGCGCCTGGTGTTCGCAACGGATGGCTTTTGGGCGGAGCTGACCGATGCTCGACAGGATGGCGTGCTTGCAGCTCCTGCCATTGAAATCACCGATGTAGACGATGATGTGACTTGGATTGATGTGAGGCTGTAAAACATGCGAGTTGGCCGGTTTTTCATTGGTGGCGCGCCAGCTGCGTACGAAGTGGGCCGAAGGGCTTGAAATGGGGCTGTAGTTATTCCAGCTGAAGAGTTCCAGTCGCTCCCACCGACCAGATACGAAAAAGCCGCGTAAAAACGCGGCTTTCTTGTTTGGTGGGCCCACACGGACTTGAACCGTGGACCAAAGGATTATGAGTCCTCTGCTCTAACCAACTGAGCTATAGGCCCTCAGTAGGTCGCGGATTATAACGACGGTTTCGCTGCTGTGCCATCCGAAAAAGCCATTACGGTTGTACGAAGAAACGTCGCGGCGAATTCGTCGGGGGGCAGGGGCAGGCTGACAATGTAGCCCTGGATTTGTTCGCAACCCTCGGCAGCGAGGAATTGCTGTTGCGCCAGGGTCTCGACCCCTTCGGCAATCACGGTGAATTGCATGCTGCGCCCGAGCGCGATGATGGCGCGTACGATCGCCGCATCGTGGGGATCGTCCGGCAGGCCGCGGACGAAGGACTGGTCGATCTTGAGGATGTCCAGCGGCAGGCGCTTGAGGTAACTCAGGGACGAGTAGCCGGTGCCGAAGTCGTCGATGGCCAGTTGCACGCCCAGTTGTTTGAGTTGATGCAGCACCGCCAGCGCTTCTTCTGCCTGGCTCATGATGAAGTTTTCGGTGATTTCCAGTTGCAGGAAACCGGGGTTGAGGCCGTTGTCCTTGAGTAACTGTTCGATGCGGCCCACCAGGTTGGGTTGGCGCAGTTGGGCGCCGGCCAGGTTGACCGACAGCGGGCCGGGACTTTCGTACAGCCGGTGCCATTCGGCCATCTGCCGGCAGGCGGTTTCCAGAACCCAGTCGCCGATTTGCAGGATCATGCCGTTTTCTTCAGCCAACGGGATGAAGTGTTCCCGCGGCACGTCGCCAAAGGTCGGATGACGCCAGCGGATCAGGGCTTCGGCGCCGACCAGGCTGTAGTCTTCGAGGCTGATTTTCGGTTGGTAGTACAGGTGCAATTCGTTGCGCTCGATGGCGCGGCGCAGTTCGTGTTCCAGCGCCACGCGTTCGCTGGCCTGGGCTGTGAGGTCGCGGGTGTAGCTTTCGACACGGTTGCGGCCCTTGGCCTTGGAGCGGTACATCGCGGCGTCGGCGTTCTTGATCAGTGTGGCAACGTCACAGCCATCCTTCGGATAGAGGCTGGTGCCGATGCTGGCACTGATGAAGAACTCGTGTTCGCCGGCCTGGAACGGCGCGGCGAAACAATTGAGCAGTTTGGTGGCGATGTGGTCGGCATCGCTGGATTGTTGCAGGCCCGGCAGCAGGATAATGAACTCGTCACCCCCCAGGCGCGCCACGGTGTCGATGTCACGCAGCTGCTCCTTGAGGCGCACGGCAATGCCCTTGAGCAACAGGTCGCCGACCGGGTGGCCGAGGCTGTCGTTGATGTGCTTGAAGCGGTCGAGGTCGAGGAACAGCACCGCGCCCTGGCCGCCGTTTTCCTGCTGGCTGTTAAGCGCCGTCAGCAGGCGGCTTTCGAACAGTGTGCGGTTCGGCAGGCCGGTCAGCGGGTCGTGGTGCGCCTGGTAGTCGAGTTTGGCCTGGGCGTGCTTGAGGCTGGAAATGTCGGCGAACACCGCGACAAAGTGGGTGATGAACTTCTCGCGGTTGCGCACGGCACTGATGGTCAACCAGCTGGGGTACAGCTCGCCATTCTTGCGCCGGTTGGAAATTTCACCTTGCCAGTGGCCTTCGGCGGTCAATTGGTGCCACATGGCGGCGTAGAACGCGCTGTCATGCAGGCCCGAGGCGAGCAGGCGTGGCGTGTGGCCCAGGGCTTCGCTTTCACTGTAACCAGTGATTTCGCTGAATGCACGGTTGACCGCGCTGATGTGCTGTTGGGTATCGGTGATCAGCACGCCTTCGGCGGTGCTTTCGAACACGGTGGCGGCCTGTTGCAGTTTTTCCTGCATCAGGTGCCGCTCGGTGATGTCCCGGGCGATGGTCAACATGCAGTCCTCATCGCCAATCGGCAGCGGACGGCTGGATACTTCACAGAGGCGGATCTGCCCGTCGCTGCGGCGGATATGGCAGCTGAAGTCACGGACAAAGCCGTCGCGGTGCAGCAGGTCGAGCATTTGCTTGCGTTCATTGAGGTTGACCCAGATCCCCAGGTCCAGCGCCGAACGATCCACCGACATGGCGCTGTTGAACCCGGTGATGCGGCTGAAACCCTCGTTGACCTCCAACAGCAAGCCATCGCTTTGGCGCGACAGCAGCAAACCGTCGGGGGAGGCGTGGAAGGCCTTGGCGAATTTCTCTTCAGACGTTTGCAGCTGTTGCTGGGTTTCTTTGAGTGGAGTGATGTCCCGCACCACGACCACCAGCGCCGGTGTCATGTCGAGGTCGAACGGTTCGGCGGAGATCAGGCCGGTAAACACCTGGCCGTTGCTGCGACGAAAGGGCATTTCCAGGTTGCGGATGCTGCCGGCCTGCAAACGTTGCAGCAGGCCCGGCCCGACACCGGGAATTCCCCAGATGTTCAGGTTGGTGGCGGTCTGGCCAATGACGTCCTCGGCCTTGAGGCCGATCTGTTCTTCGAACGCTTCGTTGACTTCAAGCAGGCAACCGTCGCTCAGGCGGGCGATCACCAGAATGTCCGGGCACTGCTGGAACACGGAAGCGAATTTCTGTTCCGACAGACGCAACGCTTCTTCGGTGCGCTTGGCGTCGGTGATGTCGATCATCAAACCGCGCAACACCGGTTCATGCCCGTGTTCAATCAGGCTGACGATGTCGCGCACCCAAAGGCAACGGCCGTCGGCGGTGATTACTCGGTAATCAAGGCGGTGGTCGCGCCCTGCCAGCACTTCGTGGTCGCAGAAGGTCTGGGCGCGGGTCAGATCGGCGGGGTGAATGATGTTGCGCCAGAAGCCCGGAATCAGCCAGTGGGACAGGGGATAACCGAGAAGGTCTTCGGCGTGGGGCGATACATAGCTGTAGGTGAAGTCCGTGACTTTTGCTTCCCAGGCGATGGCCGACAGGCTCTCCACCAGGCCACGGTAGTGGTATTCGCTGCTGCGCAGTTCCTGTTCAAGGTCGACTCGGCGGGCGATTTCCGAGCTCAAGCGGCGGTTGATGCGGATAACCACCGCCAGTACGACAGTCAGCAGCAGCAATCCGGGCAGGCCATACACCAGCAGGTCACTCCAGAAAGTTCGATGATCGAGGACGTTGCCGACCCAATGCCCCTGGATGGCACTGATTTCAGCGGGGCTCATGTCCGCCAGGACTTTGTCGAGAATGCCGACCAGCATTTTGTTGTTGCGGGGCACACCCATGGCCAGTTGATAGCGATAGGGCGTTTCACCGCTGACATACAACCCATCGAGCTTGAGTTGGCGCAGGCTCCAGACGCTTGAAGCCAAATCGCCTACCACGGCGTCCACTTCGTCTGTGGCCAGCGCCTGCAGCGCCGAACTGATGTTGGGCATCGCCACCAGATTCAAGTCGGGATGGTGGCTGCGCAGCAGTTCGTGGGGGGCGTAGTTTTCCACCACGGCGATTTTCAGGCCGTACAGTTCTTTCAGGTTATGTGGCTGGGGGCCCCCGACATGGGCCAGGATGACAATCGGAAAATCCAGATAGGGACGGGTGAATGACAGGTATTTCTGGCGTTCCGGGGTCGACATGATGCCCGGCAGCAGGTCCAGCTTGCCCTTTTTGGCCTGCTCCAGGACGGCGGTCCAGCTCACCGGCTCGATGGGCGTGAGTCGGGTTGCCAGCCTTTTGCGGATGACCTCGATGTAATCCGCGGCAAGGCCCTGGTAGCGGCCCTCATCGTCACGAAACTCGAAGGGTGGCCACGACGCATCGACACCCAGGCGCAATTCCGGGTGAGCCGCCAGCCAGCTACGTTCTTCGTCGGTTAGAGTCAGCGCGCCAGCCGTTGCGGTCCAGGTCATCAGCGACAGCAAAAAAAGCACGGTCGGCAGTCTGGGCATAACGGTCTCGTTATGGCTCTGGGGATTGTTTCGAGTGTAGACGGGCTACGGGGCGGAGGGGGAGGTGCGTAGATATTAATCTGCCATAAAACAAAACCCCCGGCCTGGGCCGGGGGTTTTGGTATCACTCGTCGAGGAAGGAGCGCAGATGCTCGCTTCTCGTCGGGTGGCGCAGCTTGCGCAGCGCCTTGGCTTCGATCTGACGAATCCGCTCACGGGTCACGTCGAACTGCTTACCAACCTCTTCGAGGGTGTGGTCGGTATTCATGTCGATACCGAAGCGCATGCGCAGTACCTTGGCTTCACGGGCAGTTAGGCCGGACAGCACTTCGCGAGTCGCTTCTTTAAGGCTCTCAACGGTTGCAACATCGATTGGCGACTGCATGGTCGAGTCTTCGATGAAGTCACCCAGATGGGAGTCTTCGTCATCACCGATCGGGGTTTCCATGGAGATCGGCTCTTTAGCGATCTTCAATACCTTGCGGATCTTGTCCTCAGGCATTTCCATGCGTTCGCCCAGCTCTTCCGGGGTCGGTTCGCGACCCATTTCCTGCAGCATCTGGCGGGAAATGCGGTTGAGCTTGTTGATCGTCTCGATCATGTGCACCGGAATACGGATGGTGCGGGCCTGGTCGGCGATCGAGCGAGTGATCGCCTGACGGATCCACCAGGTGGCATAAGTCGAGAACTTGTAGCCGCGACGGTATTCGAACTTGTCTACCGCTTTCATCAAGCCGATGTTGCCTTCCTGGATCAGATCGAGGAATTGCAGGCCACGGTTGGTGTACTTCTTGGCGATCGAGATCACCAGACGCAAGTTGGCTTCAACCATCTCTTTCTTCGCGCGGCGGGCCTTGGCCTCACCGATCGACATGCGACGGTTGATGTCCTTGATTTCAGCGATGGTCAAACCGGTTTCGGTTTCCAGCGCGGTCAGCTTCTGCTGGCAACGGATGATGTCCGGCTGCAGGCGACCAATGGCTTCAGCATATTTGCCTTTGCCTTTGGCCAGGGCGTCACTCCAGCTTTCGTCGACTTCGTTGCCCGGGAACTGGCGCAGGAAGTCGGCACGCGGCATGCGTGCATCACGAACGCAGAGCTGCATGATTGCGCGCTCTTGCTGACGCAGGCGATCCAGGGCACTGCGAACACGCTCGACCAGGCCTTCGAATTGCTTCGGCACCAGTTTGATCGGCATGAACAGCTCGGCCAGGGCCAACAGCTCGGCAATCGCTGCCTTGTTGTTGCGACCGTGCTTTTTCAGGGCCTTGCGGGTGATTTCCATCTGATCGGCCACAGCGCCAAAGCGCTGTGCGGCGATGATCGGATCCGGACCGCTTTCGGCTTCTTCTTCGTCATCCGAAGCTTCGGCGTCATCGTCGTCGGTATCGTCATCCGCTTTCACGGCTTTCGGATCGATCGGCGGTGGCACTTCGGCGGCAGGCGGCGCAATGCCGTCGTCCGGGTCGATGTAACCGCTCAGGACGTCGGACAGGCGACCACCTTCGGAGGTGACGCGGGTGTACTCGGAGAGGATATGGTCAACCGTGCCAGGGAAGTGCGCGATTGCGCTCATCACTTCACGGATGCCCTCTTCAATACGCTTGGCGATTTCGATTTCGCCTTCACGTGTGAGGAGCTCTACCGTACCCATTTCGCGCATGTACATGCGCACCGGGTCGGTGGTGCGACCAATGTCGGTCTCGACCGCAGCCAACGCTGCAGCGGCCTCTTCGGCTGCGGCTTCGTCGGTATCGGCGTCGGCCAGCATAAGGGAATCCTTATCTGGCGCAACCTCGAATACGTTGATCCCCATGTCATTGATCATGCGGATGATGTCTTCCACCTGTTCCGGATCTGAAATATCCTCCGGCAGGTGGTCGTTGACCTCCGCGTAAGTCAGGTAGCCCTGCTCACGACCAAGTGTGATCAACTCTTTGATACGAGACTGCTGTTGCGCTTTTCCGGACATAACACCCTATCCACTGAAGGTCTTGGCGGGCAAAAAACAAGCCGAGGATTATACCTGAGCTATGACCTCACGCGCCAGTTGAGGTCGGGTTTGATGCGGAAACATTGCGACTCAAGAGGTCGCGCAGTTGATTTTTCTCTTCGCTGGACAATTCGCTTTGACGCGCTTTTCGCAGAAGTTGTTCCAGATTTCGCTCGCGTTGGCGGGCTGACAAGCTAGTAATGGTGTCGAAAAACTGTTGTTCAAGGTTATCTCCATCAATCAGCCATTCCTTTTCCGCCAGGGCCTTGAGCAAGCGGCCTTGTTCTGTGCCGTGCCAACGCGCAATCAGTTGAATTGAGTTTAGCTTGGGATTCTTCTGCACAGCTTCGAGCAGCGCCACCAGCAATTGCGTGTTGGTGTGATCCTCGGCGGCGAAGTGGCCGGCATCCTCGACTTTTTCGGCCAGTTGCGGGTGGTGCAGCAACGTGCGCAAGGCGGCGAGGGTCGGTGGTTCTACGGCGGCGGGGACCCGTGGTGCGCGGGGTTGATCGCGATCACCGCCTCGTTTGCCATTCTTGTCCCACGGTTTCTTGTCCCATTTCTTGCCTCCTGCACCGGGTTTCTTCGGCGTCCATTCCTGTTGCGGCACATACATTTCCTGTGCCTGCGGCTGATGATAGTCGCTGTAATCGGGCATCGCGTCGTAATCGATGCCCGGGTCGTAGGCCGGTGGCGCTTCTTGCGGGGCGCTTTGTGCCAGCTGGCTCATCGCTTCGCCGCTCAGGCCGGTGATTTCGCTCAGGCGTTGACGCATCAGGGTGCGCAGGTTGGCGCCCGGGACTTTGTCGATCAGCGGCGCGGCGAGGGTGGCCATGTGGGCCTTGCCTTCAAGCGACCGCGGGTCGGCTTCTTCCGTCAGTTGCTGGAAGAAGTAATCGGCCAGTGGCTGCGCGTGCTGGTTGATCCTTGCGCGGAAGGCATCGGTGCCCTCGGAGCGGACCAGGGTGTCCGGGTCCTCGCCTTCGGGCAGGAACAGAAAGCGTGCGCGACGACCGTCCTGCAGGCTCGAAAGTGTCGCCTCCAGTGCTCGCCATGCCGCATTGCGGCCGGCCTGGTCGCCGTCGAAGCAGAACAGCACGCTGGGCACGACGCGAAACAGCCGCTTGAGGTGTTCTTCGCTGGTGGCGGTGCCCAGGGTCGCGACGGCATTGCGCAGGCCTTGCTGGGCCAGGGCAATGACGTCCATGTAACCCTCGACGACGATGATCTCGTCGAGGTTGCGGTTGGTCTTGCGCGCTTCGTACAGGCCGTAGAGTTCCTGGCCTTTATGGAAAACCGGGGTTTCCGGGGAGTTCAGGTATTTCGGTTTGTCGTCGCCCAATACCCGGCCGCCGAAGGCGATGACGCGACCGCGACTGTCGCGGATCGGAAACATCACGCGGTCGCGGAAGCGGTCGTAGCGTTTACCGCTTTCGGCGTTTTCGATCAGCAGGCCGGCATCGATCATGGCTTTTTGTTGCAGGGTATCGCTGCTCAAGTGCTTGAACAGGTTGTCCCAGCCGGGCGGGGCAAAGCCCAGGCCGAAGTCCCGGGCGATTTCGCCGGTCAGCCCGCGACCTTTGAGGTATTCCACGGCGGCCTTGCGCGATGGATGGCTTTTGAGGGCCTGGCGATAGAAGTCGGCAGCGGCGCTTAGTAGCGGATATAGCGGCGAATCGGTCGGCTGTCGCGGTTTATGCGGCCGGCCGCTTTCTTCCCGGGGGATTTCCATGCCGGCGGCTTTGGCCAGTTCTTCGACAGCCTGGACGAAATCCAGGTTGTCGTGGTCCATGATGAAGCCGAGGGCGTTGCCGCCAGCGCCGCAGCCGAAGCAGTAATAGAACTGCTTGTCGGGGCTGACGCTGAACGACGGAGTCTTTTCCTTGTGGAACGGGCAGCAGGCGGTGTGGTTCTTGCCGGCCTTTTTCAATTGCAGGCGCGAGCTGACCACGTCGACGATGTCGGTGCGGTTCAGAAGGTCGTCAATGAAGCTCTGGGGAATTAGCCCGGCCATGGCGTTCTCGTCATCTGCGCTGAAAGGGGTCCGTAACGTACGGCGACCGAACGGCGGTCATTGTTTGAGGCGCGCAAAGTGTGCGGCTCGACCAGTGTCGTCTGCGTAATCGTTCTCGGGAAGTGTATCTGCCGAAAATCCGCTGACGTTAATGCCAATCAGTATTCGACTGTTTGAATGTGTTGCGCTGAATCCGCTGCGGCCAATCACAGGCCCCGGATAGCTCATCATTTGGCACGCAAGCAGGTGCCTTGGGCTGATCGTCGTGAGAGGAATCAGTGGGTGTGCTCGTCAGTAGCCTTGAAAGGCTCGTCAGAAAAGACGTGCACCGCTGGCAAAAGAGCCAGGTCTGACGCGGTGAAGCAGATTTGTCTCGGTCGCGTCTGCGGCTTTGACAGTGAAGCATCAAGCGTTTTACGCAAATGCCATAAGCCCGGCTGAGGGCCGGGCTTGGCAGAAGCTTGCTACGATCGTCTGTGTATTAGTACAGACGAACGGCGCGGCGCTGTTCGCGCTGAACTTTCTTGGCGTGACGCTTAACAGCGGCTGCTGCTTTGCGCTTACGCTCAGAAGTTGGCTTCTCGTAAAATTCGCGGCTACGAACTTCAGCCAGTACACCGGCTTTTTCGCAGGAGCGCTTGAAACGACGCAGAGCTACGTCGAAGGGTTCGTTCTCTTTTACTTTGACGGCTGGCATCCAGAGCTACCTTCATTCATTACCGGGGTCAACATCCTCGCGGCAAAAGAGCACTTGAAGACGTCGGTTTTTAAGGGTTGCGGATGTTAACCCCTCATCGCTCGGAATGCAAAGCCTCTGATCGAAAACCGCTGGTCGGGGCATCACGCGACGACTATTATGCGCGCCTTCGAATTCAGCCTACACAAGGCGCAAACCCATGCTAGTACTGGGATTAGAAACCTCCTGCGACGAAACCGGTGTCGCATTGTATGACAGTGAACGCGGCCTGCTGGCCGACGCGCTGTTCAGTCAGATCGACCTGCACCGAGCCTATGGTGGCGTGGTGCCGGAGCTGGCTTCGCGCGATCACGTCAAACGCATGCTGCCCTTGATTCGTCAGGTGTTGGCCGAGGCCGACTGCGTGCCGACCGAGATCGATGCGATCGCCTACACCGCGGGTCCTGGCCTGGTCGGTGCGTTGTTGGTAGGGGCTTCCTGTGCTCAGGCGCTGGCCTTTGCCTGGGGCATTCCGGCCCTCGGCGTGCATCACATGGAAGGCCATTTGCTGGCGCCGATGCTGGAGTCGCAACCGCCGGAATTTCCGTTCGTCGCTTTGTTGGTGTCGGGTGGTCATACGCAACTGGTTCAGGTCGACGGAATCGGTCAGTACACGCTCCTGGGCGAGACCCTGGATGACGCTGCCGGCGAAGCCTTCGACAAGACGGCCAAGATGATGGGCCTCAATTATCCGGGTGGGCCTGAGATTGCTCGCCTTGCAGAACAGGGCGTTGCAGGACGTTTCGTCTTCCCGCGTCCGATGTGCGACCGCCCGGGCCTGGACTTCAGCTTCAGTGGCCTGAAAACCTTTGCGTTGAACACCTGGCAACAGTGCGTCAGCACCGGGGACGACGGCGAGCAAGCCCGTTGCGACATCTCGCTGGCGTTCCAGCAGGCCGTGGTGGAGACTTTGACCATCAAGTGCAAGCGTGCCCTGAAGGCCGCGGGCATGAAGCGCCTGGTGATCGCTGGAGGCGTCAGTGCCAACAAGGCGTTGCGCACTTCCCTGGAAAAAATGCTCGGTGACATGAAGGGCGATGTATTTTATGCCCGTGCGCAGTTCTGCACCGATAACGGCGCGATGATCGCCTTTGCCGGCTGCCAGCGTTTGCAGGCCGGTCAGCAGGAAAGCCTGGCAATCAGCGTGCAGGCGCGTTGGCCGATGGAGCAGTTGACCGCATTGTGATGAGCGATGCTCATGTCCGGCCTTTAAAAATGCCGTTCGCGCCCGGCAAACAGGTCGCGTAGATTGCCACGATGACGCCAGACGATCAGCCCTGTGAGCGCGCTCATGGGCAGCAGGGCGGCCGGTTCTTGCCAGGCCAGCAACGGCAAGGTCAACGGTGTGGCGATGAGGGCCGCCAGGGAGCTGGTGCGGGTCAGGTAGAACGTCAAGAGCCAGGCGCAGACCGCCAGAAGGGCTGCAGGCGGGTATAGCCCCAGCAACATGCCGGCAGCGGTGGCGACACCCTTGCCGCCGCGAAAGCGAAAGTACAATGGAAACAGATGGCCGATGACGGCATAGACGCCGATCCAGGCCTGTTCCTGCTGCGAAAGGCCCGCAAGACGCGCAATCAGTACCGGCAGCAGGCCTTTGCAAAGGTCGCCGAGCAGGGTCAGGATGGCGAGTTTCTTGCCGGCCAGGCGCAACATGTTGGTGGCACCGGCATTGCCCGAGCCACTCATTCGCGGATCGGGGTTACCGGTCAGGCGGCTGAGCAAAATGGCAAAGGACAGAGAGCCGAGCAGGTAGGCGAGGATCGCCAATAACCAAAACATGCTAACTATTCCGGGCGAGGAAGCCCTGATTCTAACGGCGCATTGCGCCCTTGTCGTGTAGCGGAGAGAAGTGCTTGGACAGAGTGTTTATCGAGGGCCTGGAAGTCGACACGGTGATAGGTGCCTACGACTGGGAACGGGGCATCCGACAGTGCTTGCGTCTTGATCTGAGCTTTGCCTGGGATAATCGCCCGGCCGCGGCCGGTGATGACCTGACCCTGGCGCTCGACTACGCCAGTGTTTCCTCGCGCATCCAGGCGTTTGCCGAGCAGGCGCAATTCCAGCTGGTGGAAACCTTTGCCGAGCGCCTGGTTGAAGTGCTGATGAGCGAATTCAAGATCACCTGGATGCGCCTGAAGCTGACCAAGCCCGGCGCCGTCCCGGCTGCCACCGGCGGTGTGGGCGTGGAGATCGAGCGCGGATGTCGCTGACTCAGGTGTACCTCGGGCTCGGTAGCAATATCGAGCGTGAAACCCATTTGCGGGCGGGGCTCGATGCTTTGGCGGCGTTCCTGGTCGATATCCGCTGTTCGGCGGTGTTCGAAAGCCAGCCGGTGGGCATCAAGAGCGGGCCGTTCTTCAATTT
This sequence comes from Pseudomonas sp. GW821-FHT02A08, assembly GCF_059422045.1. Taxonomy (NCBI): domain Bacteria; kingdom Pseudomonadati; phylum Pseudomonadota; class Gammaproteobacteria; order Pseudomonadales; family Pseudomonadaceae; genus Pseudomonas; species Pseudomonas sp. GW821-FHT02A08. Next base: position 49,737 of record NZ_JBWKWD010000005.1, on the reverse strand, counting down.
CGTGGTGTCGGCGTATACCGATCTGCCGCTGATTGAGCTTGATCGTCGTCTGAAGTTCATCGAGGCGGATAACGGTCGTTACGCACCGGATCGCCGAGGTTTACCACTGGATATCGACGTGTTGTTGTTCGGTGACCTGGTGGGCAATTTCGATGGCCTGATCTTGCCACGGGCAGAAATTCTGAAAAATGCGTTTGTTCTGTGGCCGTTGTCGTTGATAGCGCCTGATCGCGTGCACCCGGGCGTAGGTAAAAGTTTCGCCACATTGTGGGCCGAATCGCAGATCGATCAGGTGCTGGCGCCGGTGGCGTTTGAGTGGCGTGGCGAGCAATTGACGCCTTCAGATTTGCTGTGATCTGACTGACGCCTTCGCGAGCAAGCCCGCTCCCACGGAACCGTGGGAGCGGGCTTGCTCGCGAAGCTTTTCAGGTAGACACCGCTTCCTTGTAAGCCTTCAGTGCCTTTAGCCGCTCGCGCTTGATCGCCTCCCCCAGCTCCGGTCCCTTGAACCCCTTTTCCAGCAACGGCTGAACCGCCACGCTGCGAGCCGCGGTTGCCGCGCCGCGCAAATAATCCGCCTGTGGATAACTTCTTTCCTCCAGCCCTTTGCGTCCGCGCGCATCCATCTCGCATGCGGCAATGAACTCCTCGAACCGCTGTGGCCGACGGTAAATGTCGAAGCTTTGCAGCAATTCCAGCAATGTCGATGGCTTCAGCTCAAGGGCACGATGCCCGTGGGTGTGATACTCGCCCACCAGCAGCGCCAGTTCCTGGCAGTCCCTCGGTACCTTGAAGCGTTCATTGACCGCTTTGATCAGCTTCAGCCCTTTGAACTCGTGGGCAATGTGTCGCGGCCATTCTTCCTCTGGCGTCAGGCCCTTGCCCAGGTCGTGCAACAGGCACGCCCAGCGCACGGTCAGCGGCTGTTTGTGCAACGCCGCTTGCTGCAGCACGCTCAGGGTATGTGTGCCTGTATCGATTTCCGGGTGGTGGGCGGGTGGTTGCGGTACGCCAAACAGCGCGTCGACCTCGGGCATCAGCACCTTGAGTGCGCCGCATGCGCGTAGAACCTCGACAAACACCTGTGGCTGATCTTCCATCAGGGCGCGGGAAATTTCCTTCCAGCTGCGCTCGGGAGTCAGCGCCTCAAGTTCACCTGACTCGCTGAGTTGACGCATCAGTTCCAGGGTTTCCGGGGCGACGGTAAAACCCAGCGTCGCGTAGCGCGCCGCGAAGCGGGCAACACGCAGGACCCGGAGCGGATCTTCGGCAAATGCCGGGGAAACATGGCGAAGCAGGCGGGCTTCGAGATCGCGCTGACCGTGATACGGGTCGGTCAGGTTCTGTTGATCGTCTTCGGCCATGGCATTGATGGTCAGGTCGCGACGGATCAGGTCTTCTTCGAGGGTGACTTCAGGGCTGGCGTGAAAAGTGAACCCGCCGTAACCGCGTCCGCTCTTGCGCTCGGTGCGGGCGAGGGCGTATTCCTCGCCGCTTTTTGGATGAAGGAACACCGGGAAATCCGCGCCCACCGGGCGAAAGCCCTTGGCGAGCATTTCTTCGGTGGTGGCGCCGACCACGACCCAGTCGATATCGGTAACCGGTTTGCCCAGCAGGCGATCACGTACCGCGCCGCCGACTTTATAAATACGCATAAAAAACCTCCGTTAGCTCGACAGGATAACCGTTGCATCGAGCTTTCGGAGGCACAAACCGGATCAAAGATGGATGACGGCCAGGTCCAGGCGGCCGTAATCACCTTCGCCGTGCTCGCTTTTTGGCGGCACATGGTGGGTTTTCATGACCTGATCGCCTTGCAGGGTTTCCAGGTGAATGTCGAAGCCCCAGAGGCGGTGCAGGTGTTTGAGCACTTCTTCAGTCGAGTCCCCCAGCGGTTTGCGGTCGTGCTGCTGGTGGCGCAGGGTCAGGGAGCGGTCGCCGCGGCGGTCGATGCTGTAGATCTGCACGTTGGGCTCGCGATTGCCCAGGTTGTACTGTGCCGCGAGGGTTTCACGGATGGTGCGGTAGCCTCCTTCGTCGTGAATGGCGGGCACCAGCAGGTCGTCCTTCTGGTCGTCGTCGAGAATGCTGAACAGCTTCAGGTCGCGGATCACCTTGGGCGACAGGTACTGCAGGATGAAGCTCTCATCCTTGAAGCTGCTCATGGCGAACTTGATGGCTGCCAGCCAGTCGGTACCGGCGATGTCAGGGAACCAGCGGCGATCTTCTTCCGTAGGCTCTTCGCACATGCGACGGATGTCGCGGTACATGGCAAACCCCAAGGCGTAGGGGTTGATGCCACTGTAGTAAGGGCTATCGAAACCAGGCTGGAACACCACGCTGGTGTGGGACGTCAGGAACTCCATCATGAAGCCGTCGGTGACCAGGCCCTCGTCGTACAGGTCGTTCATCAGGGTGTAGTGCCAGAACGTGGCCCAACCCTCGTTCATCACCTGGGTCTGACGCTGTGGATAAAAATACTGGGCGATCTTGCGCACGATACGCACGATTTCCCGCTGCCATGGTTCCAGCAGCGGCGCGTGTTTTTCGATGAAGTACAGGATGTTTTCCTGGGGTTCGGCGGGGAAGCGTGCGTTGTCCTTGTCGCTGTACTTGTCCGCGCCCTTGGGAATGGTGCGCCACAGATCGTTGATCTGTTTCTGTAAATGCTCTTCCCGATCCTTTTGCCGGCGACGTTCTTCTTCCGCAGAGATCGGATAAGGGCGTTTGTAGCGGTCGACCCCATAGTTCATCAGCGCATGGCAGGAGTCGAGCAGGTCCTCGACCGCGTCGATACCGTGGCGTTCTTCACACTGCATGATGTACTGCTTGGCAAACACCAGATAATCGATGATCGAACTGGCGTCAGTCCAGGTGCGGAACAGGTAGTTGCCTTTGAAAAAGCTGTTGTGCCCGTAGCATGCATGGGCCACCACCAGCGCCTGCATGCAGATGGTGTTTTCTTCCATCAGGTAGGCGATGCAGGGGTCGGAGTTGATCACTATCTCGTAGGCCAGCCCCATCTGGCCACGGGTGTAGGACTTTTCGGTGCTGAGGAAGTGCTTGCCGTAGGACCAGTGGTGATAACCCAGCGGCATACCGACCGAGGCGTAGGCGTCCATCATCTGTTCGGCGGTGATCACTTCGATCTGGTTGGGATACGTATCGAGTGCGTAACCGGCCGCAATACGACTGATTTCGCGGTCGTAGGCCTGGATCAGCTCGAACGTCCATTCGGAGCCGGTGGAAATGGGTTGGCGTTTCTGCTCTTTGGCGGTCATGTCACTAACCTGCGCTGGAAGAGTTCACGGAAGACCGGATAGATATCGCCGGCCGAGACCAGTTGTTGCTGGGCAAATGTGTCGGAAAAGGCTTCGGCGATGCGCTCGTACTCGAACCACAGGGCCTGGTGTTCGCGCGGGGTGATCTCAACGTAAGTGTAGTACTGCACGAATGGCATGATCTGGTTGATCAGGATGTCGCGGCAGATAGGGGAGTCGTCGTTCCAGTTGTCACCATCGGAGGCCTGGGCGGCGTAGATGTTCCACTCGTTGCTCGGATAGCGCTCGGCCATGATCTCCTGCATCAGTTTCAGGGCGCTGGAAACGATGGTGCCGCCGGTTTCCCGGGAGTAGAAAAACTCCTCTTCATCCACTTCGCGGGCGCTGGTGTGGTGGCGGATGAACACGACGTCGATCTTTTCGTAGTTACGCTTGAGAAACAGGTACAGCAGGATAAAGAAGCGCTTGGCGATGTCCTTGGTCGCCTGGGTCATCGAGCCGGACACGTCCATCAGGCAGAACATCACGGCCTTGGAACTGGGGTTGGGTTGTTTGATGAGCAGGTTGTACTTGAGGTCGAACGTGTCGAGAAACGGCACGCGGTGGATGCGCGCGCTGAGTTTTTCGATTTCCGCTTCGATTTCCTGAATATCGCCGAAGTTGTCTGGTTCTTCCTGCTTGAGTCGCAGAAGTTCTTCCTTGGCTTCGCGCAGCTTTGCCCGGCTGCTGCCGGACAGGGCGATACGCCGGGCGTGAGCCGAACGCAGGGTGCGGATGATGTTGATCCGCGACGGGTTACCCTCGTTGCTGATCCCGGCGCGCACGGTCTTGAAGGTGTCGGTGCCGGTTAGGTTACGCTTGACCAGATTGGGCAGTTCGAGGTCTTCGAACATGAACTCGAGGAACTCTTCCTGGGTGATCTGGAAGACGAATTCGTCCATCCCTTCGCCGGAATTGCCGGCCTTGCCGGGACCCCGGCCGCCACCGCCTCCCGGTGGACGGGCGATATGTTCGCCGCTGGTGAACTCCTTGTTGCCCGGGTGCACGACCGTCTGCTTGCCACCGCGACCGTGATGAAGCACCGGCTCGTCGATGTCGCGGCCGGGAATGCTGATTTGTTCGCCGTGTTCCATATCGGTAATGGAGCGCCGGCTGACCGCCTCTTCGACAGCCTTCTTGATGTGATCACGGTAGCGCCGCAGAAATCGCTGGCGGTTCACCGTGCTCTTGTTCTTGCCATTGAGACGTCGGTCGATCACATAGCTCATGACTGCTCCTTAGAAGCTGTCCTGAAAGGGGCGAGCGGTGATGCAGCATAGGACCGAGAGCCAAGGGATGTACGACGCTCCCCCAAGCGCTGTGGATGCTGCTTGAACTCGCTACCGACTTTCGAACACCTTCCAGAGGCTTGTGTAACAGAAAATGCATACACAGGCCTCTGGCTGACGACAACCGGTCTGACCGGCAGCGGGTTATTGTGATTTTCTGACCCGCAGGTACCACTCGGACAGCAGTCGTACCTGTTTGTCGGTGTAGCCCCGCTCGACCATCCGTGTGACGAAGTCGTTGTGTTTCTGCTGGTCCTCTTTGCTGGCCTTGGCATTGAAGCTGATGACTGGCAGCAGGTCCTCGGTGTTGGAGAACATTTTCTTCTCGATGACCACCCGCAGTTTTTCGTAGCTGAGCCAGGTCGGGTTCTTGCCGTTGTTGTTGGCTCGGGCACGCAGTACGAAGTTGACGATTTCGTTGCGGAAATCCTTCGGATTGCTGATGCCGGCCGGTTTTTCGATTTTCTCCAGTTCTTCGTTCAGCGCTACACGGTTGAGGATCTCGCCGGTTTCCGGGTCGCGGTATTCCTGGTCCTGGATCCAGAAGTCGGCGTACAGCACGTAACGATCGAAGATGTTCTGGCCGTACTCGCTGTAGGACTCGAGGTAGGCGGTCTGGATCTCCTTGCCGATGAATTCGATGTAGCGCGGTGCCAGGTACTCCTTGAGGAAGCGCAGATAGCGTTCGCGGGTCTCGGCCTGGAACTGTTCCTGCTCGATCTGTTGTTCCAGCACGTAGAGCAGGTGTACCGGGTTGGCGGCGATTTCGTGCGGATCGAAGTTGAACACCTTCGACAGGATCTTGAACGCAAAACGGGTCGACAGACCGTTCATGCCTTCGTCGACACCGGCGTTGTCCCGGTATTCCTGGATCGACTTGGCTTTCGGATCGGTGTCCTTGAGGTTCTCGCCGTCATACACGCGCATCTTCGAGTAGATATTGGAGTTTTCCGGCTCCTTGAGGCGCGAGAGCACGGTGAACTGGGCCAGCATCTTCAGGGTATCCGGCGCGCAATGGGCCTTGGCCAGCGAACTGTTGAACAGCAGCTTGTCGTAGATCTTCACTTCGTCACTGACCCGCAGGCAGTACGGCACTTTGACGATATAGATCCGGTCGATGAAGGCTTCGTTGTTCTTGTTGTTGCGGAAGGTGTGCCACTCCGATTCGTTGGAGTGCGCCAGCAGGATCCCGGTGAACGGAATCGCGCCGAGGCCTTCGGTACTGTTGTAGTTGCCTTCCTGGGTAGCGGTCAGCAGTGGGTGTAGCACCTTGATCGGTGCCTTGAACATTTCGACGAATTCCATAAGGCCCTGGTTGGACCGGCACAGTGCGCCCGAGTAGCTGTATGCATCAGCGTCGTTCTGCGGGAACTCCTCCAGTTTGCGGATATCGACCTTGCCCACCAGCGCCGAGATGTCCTGGTTGTTTTCGTCGCCAGGTTCGGTCTTGGCCACGGCGATCTGGTTGAGGATCGACGGGTAGAGTTTCACCACGCGGAATTGACTGATGTCGCCGCCGAATTCGGCCAGGCGCTTGGTGGCCCATGGCGACATGATGGTGTTTAGGTAGCGCCGTGGAATGCCGAAGTCTTCCTCCAGGATCGCTCCATCTTCAGTGGAGTTGAACAGACCCAGGGGCGACTCGAAAACCGGCGAGCCCTTGATGGCATAGAAGGGCACTTTTTCCATCAATTGCTTGAGCTTCTCGGCCAGGGACGATTTACCGCCACCGACTGGGCCGAGCAGGTAAAGGATCTGTTTCTTCTCTTCCAGGCCCTGCGCGGCATGGCGGAAATACGACACGATCTGGTCGATGCATTCTTCCATCCCGTGGAAGTCTTCAAAGGCCGGATAGCGGCGGATGACCTTGTTGGAGAAGATGCGCGACAGTCTCGAGTTGGTCGAGGTGTCGAGCAGTTCCGGTTCACCGATGGCCAGCAGCAGACGCTCGGCGGCGGAAACGTAGGCGCTACGGTCTTTTTTGCACAGTTCAAGATACTCCTGCAGAGAGAGTTCTTCCTGGCGTGTGGACTCGAAGCGTTGTTGGAAGTGGCTAAAGATACTCATGACGTCACCTCGCTCGATACGTGGAGCCGACGCCGGATCACTCAGTCGATGCTGGCAGCAACCGAACAGGCGATTGCTGTTTACCCCCCAGAACTCTCCCGGAGCTGACTACTCCGAAAGCTACTCCCGATGACCCGTGCGCCGGTGTACCGGCTCTCCCCTGTTTTGGATGGCCTGGGCTTAAGGATAGTTGGGAATTCGGGAGGTAAAGGCGAGATACGTAATTAGTTGTGGCAGACCGTTCGTCTGCCACCGCGCCAGCCCGCGGGAGCCGGGGCCTGCAACGTTACAAAAAAATTATTCAGTGGTGCCTTGCGCCGTTTCCGCAGGATACGTCGTACGCCACAACTCGAATCCGCCATCCATGCTGTAGACGTCTGAGAAGCCCTGGCTGATCAGGTAGGCGGCCGCGCCCTGGCTGGAATTGCCGTGATAACAGACCACCACGGTCGGTGCGTCGAGGTCTGCACCCTGGATGAATGCGTGCAGGGAATGGTTGTCCAGATGCTTCGAGCCTGCAATGTGCAGGGCGGCAAAAGTGGCCGGGTCGCGGACGTCGACCACCACTGCGCCTTGTTCGCGCAGGGCCTGGGCCTGTTCCGGGGGGATACGTTTGAATTCGCTCATGGCGGGCTCCTGTGGCTCGGCTGAATGGGCAGTCTAGCGCGGGGCGCTGGCTGGCGATGTTTGGGGGATGGATGAGGCGACTGGCGGCACGGCATGACCGTGTTCGTCGCATTTGCAGGACAGGCGTTCAAGGCTGTCGACGTTCATCAGGGTCAGGGCGCCGCCCCAGACACAACCTGTATCGAGGGCCGAAATACCTGGCTCTTCGACGTTGCCCTCCAGTGCTGCCCAGTGACCGAAGATGATCTTCAGGTCCTTGGTCTTGCGGTGCTGGTGCTGGAACCAGGGCTTGTAGCCTGCTGGTGCGGTACCGAGACCTTCCTTGCTCTTGAGGTCGAGTTTGCCTTCGGCGGTGCAAAAACGCATGCGGGTGAAATAGTTGGTGATCACCCGCAGGCGCGTCACGCCCTTGAGGTCATTGTCCCATTTCGCCGGATCGTTGCCGTACATGCCATCGAGGTAGGGCGGCAGCAGGTTGTCGTCACGCAAGGCGGTCTCGACTTCGGCAGCACACTTCAAGGCTTTGCGCAGCGACCACTGGGGTGGAATGCCGGCATGGACCAGTGCCATGTTGCGCTGTTCGTCGTAGTGCATGAGCTTTTGCTGGCGCAGCCATTCGAGCAGTTCGGCGCTATCGGGCGCGTCAATGATCTCGTGCAGGGTATCGGCCTTCTTCAGGCGTTCGATGTTGCGTCCGGCCGCCAGCAGGTGCAGGTCGTGGTTGCCGAGCACGCACACCAGCGATTCGCGGATGCTATAGAGGAAGCGCAGGGTTTCCAGCGACTGCGGGCCGCGGTTGACCAGGTCGCCCACCAGCCACAGGCGATCCCGTTGAGGGTCGAACGCCACTTGTTTGAGCAGGCATTGCAGGGCTTGAAGACAGCCTTGCAAGTCACCGACAGCGTACGTTGCCATCAGTGCAGGGCTCCGGGCACCGCCAGGCGGAAGGGCGCGATGATGGCATCGAAGTGTTTGCCGTCGTCGGACAGCATCTGATAGGTGCCTTGCATGGTGCCGACCTTGGTGGTCATGACCGTGCCGCTGCTGTAGGTGTGGCTCTTGCCGGGTTCGATCAACGGCTGCTGGCCCACCACGCCTGGGCCGCGCACTTCTTCGACATGCCCGTCACCATCGGTGATGACCCAGTGCCGTGAAAGCAGTTTGGCGGGCATTTCGCCATTGTTTTGCACGGTGATGGTGTAGGCGAAGGCAAAGCGGTCGTGCTCGGGTTGCGATTGTTCTGCCAGATAGCGGGTGACGACGCTGACGTCGACCTGATAACGAGGATCGGACATGCAAGGGGCCTTAAAAACGAAGCGGGACGCGGGGCGTAGCTGTTGGGGTTCAGTCTAGGCCAAGTATCGGGTAGTAGACCAGAGTGGCGTCCTACCCGATAGCGCTCATCGCCTGTCAGTCGGCGACAGGCTTTTGTTCGCTGAGCTTGTCAGCCAGGCGTACGAACGCGGCCAGGTCGAGTTGCTCGGGACGCAGGCTGCCATCGACGCCGGCGGCTTCGATTTCGGCATTGCTCAGCAGCAGCTTGAGGGTGTTGCGCAGGGTTTTGCGGCGCTGGTTGAACGCTTCGCGCACGACGCGTTCCAGCAGGCGGTGATCCTTGGCCGGGTGTGGCAGTACCGCGTGGGGCACCAGGCGCACGATGGCGGAGTCGACTTTCGGCGGCGGGTTGAACGCGCCCGGGCCGACGTTGAACAGGTGTTCGACCCGGCAGTGATACTGAACCATGATCGACAACCGACCCCAGTCACCACCACCAGGACCGGCAGCCAGGCGCTCGACAACTTCCTTTTGCAGCATGAAGTGCATGTCGCGGATCAGGTGCGAGTTGTGCAGCAGGTGAAAAATCAGCGGCGTGGAGATGTTGTACGGCAGGTTGCCGACCACTCGCAGGCTGCCTGGCACGGCATTGAGGCTGTTGAAGTCGAACTTCAGCGCATCGCCCTGATGCAGGTTGAAGTTGCTCTTGCCGGCAAACTGCTGGTTGAGGATCGGGATCAGGTCCTTGTCCAGTTCCACCACATCGAGTTGCGCGCCGCTGCTGAGCAGGCCTTGGGTCAGTGCGCCCTGGCCCGGGCCGATTTCCAGCAGGCGGTCTTCTGCCTTGGCATGAATGGAACGCAGGATTCGGTCGATAACGCCTGCATCGTGCAGGAAGTTCTGGCCAAAGCGTTTGCGCGCCTTGTGTTGGTAATGCTCGGTCATAAACGGGTCTCGGCCATCTGGTAGGCGGTTTCCAGGGCGACTTGCAGGCTGCCGGTATCGATTCTGCCGCTGCCGGCCAGGTCCAGGGCGGTGCCGTGGTCGACCGAGGTGCGGATGATCGGCAAGCCGAGGGTCACGTTGACTGCCGCGCCGAAGCCTTTGTACTTCAGCACCGGCAAGCCCTGGTCGTGGTACATCGCCAGCACCGCATCGCAGTGCTCCAGATATTTGGGGGTAAACAGAGTGTCGGCGGGCAGGGGGCCGCGAAGGTCCATGCCCTCGCCGCGCAGGCGCTCTAATGTGGGTTCGATGATATCGATTTCTTCATGGCCCAGGTGCCCGCCTTCGCCGGCATGGGGGTTGAGCCCGCAGACCAGGATGCGTGGCCGGGCGATGCCGAACTTGTTTTGCAGGTCGGCGTGCAGGATTCGCGTAACGCGTTCCAGACGCTCCGGCGTGATTGCATCGGCAATCTCGCGAAGGGGCAGGTGAGTGGTCACCAGGGCCACGCGCAAACCGTGCGTGGCCAGCATCATCACCACTTGCGCGGTGTGGGTCAGGTCGGCGAGGAATTCCGTGTGCCCGGAGAAGGCGATGCCGGATTCGTTGATGACGCCTTTGTGCACCGGCGCGGTAATCATGCCGGCGAAATCTCCGCTCAGGCAACCCTGGCCGGCGCGGGTCAGGGTTTCCAGTACAAAGGCGGCGTTGGCCTTGTCCAGTTGCCCGGCGACGACCTTGGCATTGAGCGGTGTATCCCAGACATACAGGCTGTTGGCTGGCGCGGGTGCGTCCGGCCAGTTGTCCGGTGTGACCGGCAGCAGATCGACAGCCACGCCCAGTTGCACGGCCCGCTCAATGAGCAGGTCGCGGCTGGTAATGGCAATCAGGGGGTGAGGCTGGGCTTGCGAGGCGAGCAGCAGGCACAGGTCGGGACCTATGCCGGCCGGTTCGCCGGGTGTCAGCGCGAAACGTTGGGGTTTCACTGTGCTGCCTGGTCGGCGCCAGGGAGTTTGATTTCCACGTACGCTTCGTCACGGATCTGACGCAGCCAGGTCTGCAGCTCTTCGTCGTATTTGCGGTTACGCAAAACGGTCATCGCTTGCTGCTCGCGAGCCTGTGAGGTGCTGTCAGTGGCGCGACGGCCAAGGACTTCCAGGACATGCCAGCCGTATTGAGTCTGGAACGGCCTGGACAGCTGACCTTGCGGGGTCTTGGCCATCACTTCGCGGAATTCGGGCACCAGTGCGTTCGGGTCGATCCAGTTCAGGTCGCCGCCGTTGAGGGCGGATCCCGGGTCTTCCGAGTAGCTTTTCGCCAGCTCGCCAAAGTCTTCGCCCGCCTCGATTCGGCTGTAGAGCGACTCTGCCAGGGCCTTGGTTTTTGCTTCGTCGCGGATCGGGCTCGGCTTGACCAGGATGTGGCGCACATGCACTTCGTCGCGCATCTGGGTCTGGCCACCACGCTTGTCGAGGACCTTCAGGATGATGAAGCCGCCCGGGGTGCGCATTGGCTGGGTGACATCACCCACCGGCATGGTGCTCAGCAGGCGATCGAACGGCGGAGGCAATTGAGCGGCTTTACGCCAGCCCATGTCGCCACCTTCCAGTGCGGTTTCGCTGGCGGACTTGGCGATTGCCAATTGACCGAAGTCAGCGCCTTGCTTGAGCTGCTGGTAAATCGCATCGGCCTGTTTGGCTGCATTCTGAATCGCGTCGGAGTTGGCGCTTTCCGGCGTGGGAATCAGGATGTTGGCCAGATGGAACTCTTCGGACAGCTGCATTTTGCCCAGGTCGGATGCCAGGAAGTTCTTCACTTCCTGCTCGGAGACCTGAATGCGTTCGGCGACCCGACGCTGGCGTACACGGCTGATGACCATTTCGCGGCGTATCTGCTCACGTGCGTCGTCGTAGGACAAACCGTCGCGAGTCAGGGCGGCGCGGAACTGCTCGACAGACATGTTGTTGCGCTGGGCAATGGTGCCGACAGCCTGGTTCAACTCTTCGTCAGTAATGCGGATGCCGGAGCGCTCGCCGATCTGCAATTGCAGGTTTTCGACGATCAGACGCTCAAGTACCTGCTGCTCCAGCACGCTTGCCGGCGGTACGGCAGACCCGCGCTTGGCGATGGTTTGCTGAACTTCATGAACCCGTTGGTCCAGTTGACTCTGCATGACCACGTCGTTGTCGACGATGGCCACCACTTTATCGATGGACTGTACGGCGGCGCTCGCCGCCGTACTCAGGAACAGCGCGCCCAGCATCAGCGGGCGCAGACAATCAGAAAGCTTGGTCTTCACGTTCACGATAACCTTGAATGCCTTTGTCGAGGAAGCTCTCTACCTTGGCGCCAGTCAGGCCGCCGAGCCCCTTCAGAACAATTTGGAGGAAGACGCCATGGTCGCCTTTTTCGTTTTGCGGTGCTTCCTGACTGAACTCGTCATAGGAAACCCAGTAACGGTTGATCAGGCGCAGTTTCCAGCAGCAGTTGTCGTACTCGAAACCACCGAAGGCTTCCAGGGTGCGGTTGCGGTTGTAGTCATACTGCCAACGGGTAATGGCGTTCCATTGCGGCACGACCGGCCAGATCACCGAGAAGTCGTGCTGTTCGATCTTGTAGTAATCCTTCACGTAGCCAGGAGTGCCAGGGGTGCCGTAGTCACCGCCAAACTGCCATTCGCCAGTGTTCTGGTTGTAGATCACCTGGTCGTTACGATAGCGATAGCCGGCGTTGATAACCTTGTTCGGGTTGTCTTCAGGCTGGTAGTGGAACATCGCGCTGCCCGAGCGAGGGCTGCGGTTGTCCGGGTCCCAGTTGTAGTCGGCCGTGGTGCGCCAGTCGCGGTTCCAGCGGTATTCGTATTCCAGTGCGTACGGCGAAACGCTGGCTTGGGCATCGGCGCGGGTTTTTGGATTGATACCAGGCAACTGAACCTCGCGGTCCTTGAAGTACAAGGCCTGGCCTACGCTGATGCGTTGACGTTCGAATCCGTTGTCTTCGATCCAGCGGCTGGTCACGCCCAGGGACAGTTTGTTTTCGTCGCCGACACGGTCGGAGCCGGAGAAACGGTTGTCACGAAACAGAGACGCATAGTTGAAGGTGTATTCGCTGGTATCGAATACCGGAATGTCTTCCTGGTCGACCTCAGGCACGTACAGGTAGAACAGGCGTGGCTCGAGGGTCTGGCGGTAGTTCTTGCCGAAATACTGGGTATTGCGATCGAAGTACAAGCCGCTGTCGATGCTGGCGATCGGTACGCTGCGGTTCTGGTTGGTGTCGAAGGTACCGCTTAGCTTGTCCTGCTGTGGAGTTTGCTGAGCAATTTGAGCCTTGCCGATGCTGTCCAGATCCAGTTGATACTGGGTGTACTGGTACTTGAGCTTCGGTTTCAGGAAACCGTACGTCGTGTTCATCGGCAGACTGATGGCAGGCGCAAGATTCAGGCGGTCGCCGTTGGCGCGAGCCAAGCCTCGGATGTTGTTATCAATGCGCGGCGTTACATTACCGTCTTCGTCGGAGTAGTTGCCGGTCTCCAGGTCTCGATCAAACCGGACAAGTTCGGTTTCGTAGGAGAAGTTCAAGCCTTCGGGATGATACGGCAGCGCGCCATTGAAGGTGATCTGCGGCAAACGGTCGTACGGTGTAATGTTCGAAACGGTCGCCAGTTGATAGGCCTGGGCATTTACGCGAGCGGTATAGCTGTCGCCGCGATAGGTGACAGAGCCCTGCTGGTTCACGTAGTCCTGGCTTTTCACGCCAATCTGGTCGGTCTGCAGATCCTGGAAGTAATACGGATCGCTGATCTTGGTGTAGTCGACTTGCGTGAGCGTTCGCGAGTCGAGACCGCCCTTGTGCTGCCAGTTGTACATGTAGCGGGTTTTTTCGGCGTCGGTCTGCTTATCGCGTTCGTTGCTTTCGTCGTTGAGGTACGCCGCGCCGAACTGGCCTTCGCTGGACTTGGTCAGGTAGCGGAATTCGCCTTCCATCAACAAGCCGTGCTTTTCCATGTAGCGTGGGTACAACGTGGCATCGTAGTTCGGCGCCAGGTTGAAGTAGTACGGGGTGACCAGCATGAAGCCGGTATCGCTGCCGGTGCCGATGGTCGGCGGCAGGAAGCCGGACTGGCGACGGTCGTCGATCGGGAAATAGATGTACGGCGTGTACAGGACCGGAATGTCCTTGACCCGCAGCGTCACGTTGGTCGCCGTACCGAAACCGGTGGCCGGGTTCAGGGTGATGTTGTTGCCCTTGAGCTGCCAGGCGTTGCTGTTCGGTTCGCACGTGGTGTACGTACCATCCTTGAGGCGGATGATCGCGTTCTCGGCACGTTTGGCGTACAGCGCATTACCGCGGATGCGGGATTTGTGCATCACGTATTCGGCGTTGTCGACCTTGGCTTCACCCGTGTCGAGCTGCACGTCGGCGTGATCGCCCACGATCAGCGCGCCGTTGTCGCGAATGCGCACGTTGCCGTTCAGCTCGCCACGACTTTCGGCCTGGTACAGGTTGGCTTCGTCGGCTTCGACCTGCATGCTGCCCTGGCGCATGACCACGTCACCGGCCAGGGTCGCAATTTGCTCATCCTGCTTATAGCGGGAGGCTTTTGCGCCGATAAAGGTTGGAGCGTCACTTTTATTCGTTTTGTCATCCATGCCAGGACGAATCGGTTCGATATAGGAACCGGAGCAATAAGGACCGGTTTCGGCCAATTGTGCGGCGGTGAGCTGCTCGCGGGGAACCCAGTCGAGGTGGCTGTAGTCTGCGCTACGCGATGTCAGGCCACGGCCTTTGGATTCGGTGACCAGCACCGGCTTGGTGCCGGCCTCTTCACTGGAACCGTTCTCGGCCGGGGCTTCGCCGGTGGCGGAAACTGCGCTGCCGTCATGGACGGGACGCGGTGGCAATGCAGCCGCCGGCGTCTTTGGCGCACAGTCCCAGGAACCCGAAGCAGAGACTGAGCAGTCAAACTGTTCCGCGGCGACCACGTAGGAAGTGGCAAGGGGTTGCAGCGCCAGCAAACTGCCGGTAACCAACAACGGAAATTTTTTACGAAACGCGGGGGATTTCAATGCCATCTTATTAGTCCGGGCTTCCTGCGTGCCATCTGCCCGCGGTGTGGGCCGCACGCCTCTCGATGGTCTGAAAAAGATGCTGGATAATAAAGCATGACCCGCTTGACGGCTAGCGCCGTCGGAGACCCTTGCAATGCCTGATCAAGATGTACGCTTGCAACACCTGAAAGTTTGGCTCGATGAACAATTGGCGACCCTGTTTGCTGAACAGGGCTGGGGCATCGTACCCCCGGCCACGTTGACTGCGGCCAGCAGCGACGCGAGTTTCCGTCGGTATTTCCGTTGGGAAGGCGGTGACAAAAGTTTCATCGTGATGGACGCGCCGCCGCCCCAGGAAAACTGCAAACCCTTCGTGGATATTGCCTTTTTGCTGGCGAAGTCCGGAATAAATGTGCCGAAAATTTATGCCGAAGACCTCGAACGCGGCTTTCTTTTGCTCAATGACCTGGGCAACAAGACCTATCTGGATGTCATCGACAGCGAAAACGCCGACGATTTGTTCAAGGATGCACTGCAAGCGTTGCTGGCTTTCCAGCAGTTGCCGATGGTTGCGCCTCTGCCGAGCTATGACGTGGCCTTGTTGCGTCGTGAGCTGGAACTGTTCCCCGAGTGGTACGTGAAACGCGAACTGGGCATCGAATTCGACGCGGCGCAACAAGTGCTCTGGCAGCAGGTCAGCGAACTGTTGATCGACAGCGCCCTGGCACAGCCCAAAGTCCTGGTACATCGCGACTACATGCCGCGCAACCTGATGCTCAGCCAGCCCAATCCCGGTGTGCTGGATTTCCAGGATGCGGTGTATGGCCCGGTGACCTACGACGTGACCTGCCTGTTCAAGGACGCATTCCTCAGTTGGCCCGCGGAGCGTGTGCACGGCTGGCTCGAAAGCTACTGGCAACAAGCGGGGTCCCTCGGGATTCCGGTCCAGCCCGACTTCGAGGACTTCCTGCGTGCCAGCGACTTGATGGGCGTGCAACGTCACCTGAAAGTCATCGGCATTTTTGCGCGCATCTGCCATCGCGACGGCAAACCGCGTTATCTGGGTGATGTGCCGCGTTTCTTTGCGTACATAGAAGCAGTGATCGCTCGCCGCCCTGAACTGGCCGAACTGGATGTGCTGCTGGCCAGTCTGCGCGCCGGAGTGAAAGCATGAAGGCAATGATTCTGGCCGCGGGTAAAGGCGAGCGCATGCGCCCGCTGACCCTGACCACGCCAAAGCCGCTGGTTCGTGCAGGCGGCGTGCCGCTGATCGAGTATCACCTGCGAGCGCTGGCCGCCGCCGGGTTCATCGACATCGTGATCAATCACGCCTGGCTCGGTCAGCAGATCGAAGACTATCTGGGCGATGGATCGCGTTATGGCGTGAGCATTCAGTACTCGGCCGAAGGTGAGCCCCTGGAAACCGGCGGCGGGATTTTTCGCGCGTTGCCGTTGCTGGGGGATGAAGCGTTTGTCGTGGTCAACGGCGACATCTGGACCGATTACGACTTCAGCGTGCTACATCAGCCCATCAACGGCCTGGCGCATCTGGTGCTGGTCAGCAACCCGTCCCATCATCCGGCCGGGGACTTCAGCCTGGTCGAAACGCAGGTGCACGACGGTCAGTCAGAGGTTGGTACCCTGACCTACAGTGGCATCGCCGTGTTGCATCCGCAGTTGTTCGACGGTTGCACCGCGGGGGCCTTCAAGCTCGCGCCGCTGTTGCGCAGGGCCATGGCTGACGGGCAGGTGACCGGCGAGCAGTTGAGGGGACACTGGGTCGATGTCGGCACTCACGAGCGACTGGCCGAAGTTGAAACATTAATAGAAGCGAGCCGCTGACATGCTGTGGCCAGGGACTCTGATCGGAGCCGGAGCAGGCTTTGCCATAGCCAGCATTCCGGGGGCCATTCTCGGCGCGTTGTTGGGGCAGGCGCTGGATCGGCGCTTGCACCTGCAAAGCTGGGGACACTTGCGGGAAAAACTGGGCGGTCGCCCGGTGCTGCGTAACGATGAATTGCTGTTTGTTCTGTTGGGGCGACTGGCCAAGTGTGATGGCCAGGTGATGTCCGGGCACATCGAACAGGCCCGGGCGGAAATGCGCTCGCTGGACATGTCCGAGTCGGCCCGGCGTCGTGCGATTGCCGCGTTCAATCGCGGCAAGTCGGGCCGTGACCGGCTGCGTGGTTATCTGCGTCGCCTGAGTGCCCAGCCCCATGCGGCGGAAGGTGTTTTGCGCGCCTGCTGGCGAATGGTCTGGGCCGATGGTCGTGCCGGCAGCGGTGAACGTCAATTGATTGGCCAATGGGGCAAGTGGCTGGGCTGGACGCCCCATCAGGTGCAGGCTTTGGCCCACGACTATGAGCCGCAGAAACGGCCGCTGGGCAACAGTGCGCCAAGTTATCAGGACGCGTTGAGGCTTTTGGGGGTGTCGGCCACCACTGAGCCGGCGCAGATCAAGCGTGCGTATCGGCGCCTGCTCAGTCGCCATCATCCGGACAAGATTGCCGGCAGTGGCGCGACGGCGATGCAGGTGCGTGAGGCCACCGAGCGAACGCGTGAACTGCATAATGCCTACACGCTGATTCGGGAGCGGCGGGATTTTCGCTAGCTCCGGCTGAGGTGTTGTCTGTAATGCTGCCATCGCGAGCAAGCTCGCTCCCACAGGTTTTGTGTCGTTCGTAATTTTGTGATCGGCATAAAGCCTGTGGGAGCGGGCTTGCTCGCGAATGAAGCGCCTCGGTCTGTCAGTCTGTCGCAGGCTGCGGATTCAACCAGCCCCGCACCCGCCGGAACAATTGCTCCTGTTCGGCCTTGCTATCCGGCAAGGCCTTGAGCGCGACCTGACTGAATGTCGAGGACTTCTGGCGTTTGCTGGCCTGCAGGCGCTCCAGTGCGGCGTTGCGGTCCAGCGCTTTGTCCTTGTAGAAAATATCAGCAGTTGGCAGTTTCAGGGTAGGGCTCAGCTCGGCCAGTCCGGGCGTGGTCGCCACAGGTGTCCGGGCGGCAACCATCACCAGTTTTTCTACCTGCGATGGCTGCTTCTCGCTCAGGTAGCGCGCTGCCCAATAGGCGCCAGTGCCATGCCCCAGCACCACGATGCTGCGGGCGCTTTGCTGTTCGGCAAACGCGATCGCCGCGTCGATCCGGGCAAAGATGCGCTCGGCATCTGCCTTGGACTGCTCCTCAGCGGTTTCGGCAATGGGCTTGTCGGCTACATCGGCCTCGCCACCGGCCACCTGTTCGATAGGGGCGGCGGTGGTTGAGTCTTTACTGGCGTTTTCGGCGGCCTTGGGAGCCGGCGCCGCTTCCACGATTCGTGGCGCAATGGCATCGCTTTGCAGGTCCGGCAAGGTGATACTCAGGCTGCTCCACTCGGCATCCGGCAATTTGCGCCGCAAAGGGCCGACGGCTTGCGGCCAGTCAACGGTTTCACCGGCGCCCGGGATGATAATCACCGCGCCTTTGGGTTCGGCGGTATTGGCCGGTTTCCACAAGGCCAGAAAGGTGTCGCTGCCTGCTTGCAGTGGTTGCTGTTCCTGAGCCGGGATTTTTCGCTCAAGTGCAGTCGCTTCTTCCTGACTACGCTCAGGCAGCGGCTGACGTTCGAGTGGTTTTTCTTCGGCGGTTTTTTCCTCCACGGCAGGCGCCGGGTCGGCCGCCTTGGCGGAAAAAGCGCAAGGCAGGATCAGCGACAGGCACAATGCTGGCAGTGCCAGGCGGTAGACAGGGGGCATCGGATATTCCAGGCCAGAAGATGTTCCGGCAGCCTAATGGGTTGGTCAGTATTTGTCAGTGTGTGAGAGTTCAATGATGCGTTTTCGCTGCCTGTGGGTTATCGGCTGTTTGTGGTTTCCCTTGATGGGCTGGGCGGCCGCCGCGCCTGCGGCGCCTGTTGCCCAGCTTTCCCCGAAACAGCAGCACTGGCTGGCGCAGCAGGGCGAGTTGCGGGTCGGCCTGGTGTTGCAGGCGCCCTATGCGCAATACGATCGCCGCTTGCAGCGCCTGTCCGGGGTGAATGTCGAGTTGATGAAGTGGCTGGCAAAAAACCTCAATGTCGAACTGAGCTGGCGTAATTTCCCCGACCTTGAACAATTGGAAGCCGCGGCCCGCGAAGGCGAAATCGACATCGCTCCGGGGTTGACCCAGACCCCAGGCGGGCTGCGCCTCTGGCAGTTTTCCGACCCTTACATGCGGGTGCCGCAATTGGTGGTCAGCGACCAGAAAAGCGCCGGCGCGGTCGAGCTGGAAAAGCTCGACAGCCAGACCCGCGTCGCCGTGCGCATGCCCAGTGCCATCGCCGATTACCTGCGCGGCAACTACCCGCACCTGAATCTGCAAGGCGTACCGATGGAGCGCCAGGCATTGCAATTATTGGTCGGCCAGCAGGCGACTTATGCGGTGATCGATGAGGCGCAACTGGGACGCTTGTCGGTCGAGTCGGAGTTCGCCGGGCTGGTGGTGGTGGGGGACGTCGGCCTGCCGCAACTGCTGCGGGTGGCCACGCTCCGCGACAAGCCGGAACTGGCGGGCATCGTCGAAAGTGCATTGCGGGCGATCCCGGCCAAGGATCTGGAGCAACTGCACAATCAATGGCTGCAACCCAAATATCCACGGCTCACCGAGTCTCCGGGGTTTTGGCAAAACCTCTGCCTGCTGCTGGCCGTGCTGGCGTTGAGCTGCATGGCCATCGTGGTCTGGCAGCGTCGCCAGCAGCACAACCTGGAGCAGCGCCTGTTGGCCGCGCAGGAGGACATCGCCTTGCGCGCCGCCAGCGAAGAGGCCTTGCGCCTCACTCAGTTCTCTATCGACCAGAGCACCGTCGGTATCCTCTGGGTCAACTGGGACAGCCATGTGCGCTACGCCAACCGTGCGGCGGAAAGCATGCTGGGCTATCCGCCTGGCGGGATCATTGATCGGCCCCTGATCGATTTCGAGCCTGGCCTGCACATGGACCGTTGGCTGAACCTGTGGAAGCGCGCCAGGGCCAGTGAAGACGGCCCGCAAAGCTTCGAATCCAATTGCGTGCGGGCCGATGGCAGCATCCTGCCGGCCGATGTCTCGTTGAGTTTCCTGCGCTTTCGTGATGGCGAATACCTGGTGGTTTACCTCAACGATGTCACCGAGCGGCGCCGTGCTCTGGCGGCCTTGCAGGAAAGCGAAGCGCGGCTGCAAGGCATCGCCGCCAACGTTCCGGGACTGGTTTTCCGGTTGGAGCGGGCGCCAGTGACCGGTCAAATCGACTTTGCCTACATCAGCGAAGGCAGCGAAAGCCTGGTGGGTTACTCGCCGGCCACGCTGGCGCATCGCGATAAAGGCCTGCGCAGTCTCGTGCATCCGGATGACAAGGCCAGCTATCACCAGACCCAGGATCATGCGCTGGATACCGACAGCGACTGGTCGTGGCAGGGGCGAATCCTTACGCGTCAGGGTGAGCAGCGCTGGGCGGAAATCAAGGCCATCACCCGTCGGCTGGAAGACGGCGCCTATGTCTGGGACGGGATCGTCTGGGACATCAGCGAAAGCAAGCGCATCGAACTTGAACTGGCCAGCTCTCGGGAGCAGCTGCGTGAGTTGTCCGCGCATCTGGAAAGCGTGCGCGAAGAAGAAAAAGCGCGCATTGCCCGGGAAGTTCACGACGAGTTGGGTCAGATGCTGACCGTATTGAAGCTGGAAACGTCGATGTGCGAACTGGCCTACGCGCAACTTGATCCGGGCCTGAACGAGCGCCTTGGCAGCATGAAGCGCCTGATTGCTCAACTGTTCCAATTGGTTCGCGACGTGGCGACCGCATTGCGCCCGCCGATTCTCGATGCCGGCATTGCCTCGGCCATCGAATGGCAGGCCCGACGATTCGAGGCGCGTACGCAGATCCCGTGTCTGGTGCAGGTGCCGGACAATTTGCCAGTGCTCAGCGATGCGAAGGCAATCGGCCTGTTTCGAATCCTTCAGGAGGCGCTGACCAATGTCATGCGGCACGCCCAGGCGCATACTGTTGAACTGACACTGACCCTTGAAGGCGATGAGTTGTGTCTGACGGTCAGCGATGATGGAGTAGGATTTGTCGCCGCGCCGGGCAGGCCAACATCCTTTGGGATCGTCGGAATGCGTGAGCGGGTGTTGATTATGGGCGGTGAGTTATCCCTTGAGAGTGAGCCGGGTGAAGGCACCTCCCTAAGCGTGCGAGTACCGCTCGATAGATCTTGAATCTGGAGAAGAACGTGATCCGTGTACTGGTAGCCGAGGACCACACCATTGTCCGCGAAGGCATCAAGCAGTTGATCGGCCTGGCCAAGGACTTGCTGGTGGTGGGGGAGGCGAGCAATGGCGAGCAGTTGCTCGACACCTTGCGTCATGTGCCCTGCGAAGTGGTGTTGCTGGACATCTCCATGCCGGGCGTCAACGGCCTGGAAGCGATTCCGCGGATTCGCGCCTTGAACAATCCACCGGCGATCCTGGTGCTGTCGATGCACGATGAAGCGCAAATGGCCGCCCGGGCGTTGAAGGTGGGCGCTGCGGGTTATGCGACCAAGGACAGCGACCCGGCGCTGTTGCTGACGGCCATTCGCAAAGTGGCGTCAGGCGGGCGTTATATCGACCCGGAACTGGCCGACCGCATGGTTTTCGAGGTCGGTCTTACCGACTCGCGGCCATTGCACTCGCTGCTCTCCGAGCGCGAATTTTCAGTGTTCGAACGCCTGGCCCAGGGCGCCAACGTCAATGACATCGCCCAGCAACTGGCGCTGAGCAGCAAGACCATCAGCACCCACAAGGCGCGACTGATGCAAAAGCTCAACATCACTTCGCTGGCGGAACTGGTGAAGTACGCGATGGAACACAAGCTCCTCTAAAGCACACCGCCGTCCAATGTGGGAGCGGGCTTGCTCGCGAAAGCAGTGTGCCAGTCGACATATCCGGGCCTGATACACCGCTTTCGCGAGCAAGCCCGCTCCCACAAGTCCGGTGGTGGCATACCGATTTGCGACACTGTTCAAAACCGCATCGGCTTGTTCTTGCGGCCTGTAACTGAGCGCTCGCCTCTGTGCTTGCCAAAACGCGCCATCCTTGTAGGGCAATCCCTACCCCCAGCCTTCCATCCGGCTGAGGCCAATCTCTCTTGCGCCCCGATTTGCGCGGTCCCCGGCGTACACTAGGCTTAGTCCCACAGCAGTCATCAATAACAAAGGTGTGGGTATGAGCCAGGTCGATTCAAGCGCAGGGGCCAATGATGTTCTGGTCAGCTTTCGTGGAGTGCAGAAGAGCTACGACGGCGAGAACCTGATCGTCAAGGACCTCAACCTGGACATTCGCAAAGGCGAATTCCTCACGTTGCTCGGGCCGTCCGGCTCCGGCAAGACCACCAGCCTGATGATGCTCGCCGGTTTCGAAACGCCGACCGCGGGCGAAATCCTGTTGGCCGGGCGCGCCATCAACAACGTGCCGCCGCACAAGCGCGACATCGGCATGGTGTTCCAGAACTACGCACTGTTCCCGCACATGACGGTGGCCGAGAACCTGGCATTCCCGCTGACCGTGCGCGGCATGAACAAGAGCGACGTCAGTGCCCGGGTCAAGCGCGTGCTGAGCATGGTCCAGCTCGATGCCTTCGCCCAGCGTTACCCGGCGCAGCTCTCCGGCGGCCAGCAACAGCGTGTGGCATTGGCCCGGGCGCTGGTGTTCGAGCCGCAACTGGTGCTGATGGACGAACCTCTTGGCGCACTCGACAAACAACTGCGTGAACACATGCAGATGGAGATCAAGCATCTGCACCAGCGCCTGGGCGTCACCGTGGTCTACGTGACCCACGATCAGGGCGAAGCCTTGACCATGTCCGACCGTGTGGCGGTTTTCCACCAGGGCGAAATCCAGCAGATCGCGCCACCGCGCACCCTCTACGAAGAGCCGAAGAACACCTTCGTCGCCAACTTCATCGGCGAGAACAACCGACTTAATGGCCGCCTGCACAGCCAAACCGGCGACCGTTGCATTGTCGAGCTCGGACGCGGCGAAAAGGTGGAAGCCCTGGCGGTCAACGTCGGCCAGACCGGTGAGCCGGTGACCCTGTCCATTCGTCCAGAGCGAGTAAGCCTCAATGGCTCCAGCGACCAATGCGTAAACCGCTTCTCCGGGCGAGTCGAGGAATTCATCTATCTGGGCGACCACGTCCGGGTTCGCATGGAAGTCTGCGGCAAGACTGACTTCTTCGTGAAACAGCCGATTGCCGAGCTTGATCCCTCGCTCGCCGTCGGCGACGTGGTACCGCTTGGCTGGCAGGTCGAGCACGTTCGTGCACTCGACCCACTTCTAGAGGCGCATTGATCGCCCCGGCAACACCAACACCAACCCTGCACGTGGAGAGAACAATAAATGTTGAGATCCCTGAAATTCACCGCTTTGGCACTGGGCATGATGGGCGCGGCACACGCAATGGCGGCCGGCCCGGACCTGACCGTGGTGTCCTTTGGCGGCGCGAACAAGGCGGCTCAGGTCAAAGCCTTCTACGCACCGTGGGAAGCGGCAGGCAATGGCAAGATCGTGGCCGGCGAGTACAACGGCGAAATGGCCAAGGTCAAGGCCATGGTCGATACCAAGAGCGTGTCCTGGGATCTGGTAGAGGTTGAATCGCCGGAGCTGTCCCGTGGTTGCGACGAGGACATGTTCGAGCAACTTGATCCGAAGTTGTTCGGCAAGACCGAAGACTACGTCAAGGGCGCTATTCAGCCATGCGGCGTGGGTTTCTTCGTGTGGTCGACCGTGCTGGCCTACAACGCCGACAAACTGAAAAGCGCACCGACCAGTTGGGTGGATTTCTGGGACACCAAGCAGTTCCCGGGCAAGCGTGGCCTGCGCAAGGGCGCCAAGTACACCCTGGAATTCGCACTGATGGCCGACGGCGTTGCACCGAAAGACGTCTACAAGGTGCTGGCCGGCAAGGACGGTCAGGACCGCGCGTTCAAGAAACTCGATGAGCTCAAGCCGAACATCCAGTGGTGGGAAGCCGGCGCACAACCGCCGCAATACCTCGCTTCCGGTGACGTGGTCATGAGCTCGGCCTACAACGGCCGGATCGCTGCCGTGCAGAAAGAAAGCAACCTGAAAGTGGTGTGGAACGGCGGCATCTACGACTTCGACGCATGGGCCATTCCAAAAGGTCTGGATGCCAAACGCGCCGAAGCTGCGAAGAAATTCATCGCCTTCTCGGTGTTGCCACAGCAGCAGAAGACCTACTCGGAAAACATCGCCTACGGCCCGGCCAACACTCAGGCCGTACCCTTGCTGGCCAAGGATGTCCTGAAAGACATGCCGACCACCCCGGAAAACATCGCCAACCAGGTGCAGATCGACGTCAGCTTCTGGGCTGACAACGGCGAGCAACTGGAACAGCGCTTCAACGCCTGGGCTGCCAAATAAGCAGAACCTTGTGATGGTGGGCTTACCCCACCTGTGGGAGCGGGCTTGCTCGCGAAAACGGAGTGTCAGTCAACAGCGATGCTGAATGTGCTGATGCCTTCGCGAGCAAGCCCGCTCCCACAATAACGATCGAGGTGGTATTTCCATCTCTGTAACGATCAAAGATTCCCGGAGTACGTCATGGCTATCGCCGTTCCCCTGAACGAGGGCACCAGCCCCACCTTGAAGCAGCGGCTCAAGCACGCCGAGCGGGTCAACCGCTGGAAGGCCCAGGCGTTGATCGCGCCGCTGGTGCTGTTTCTGTTGTTGGTGTTCCTGGTGCCGATCGTGGCGCTGCTCTACAAAAGCGTTGGCAATCCGGAAGTGGTCGGCGGCATGCCGCGCACCGTGACCGCCATCGCCAGTTGGGACGGCCGCGGCCTGCCCGCTGAACCGGTTTATAAAGCAGCGGCCGAAGACCTCGCCGAGGCTCGCAAGAATCAGACCCTGGGCGATCTGTCCAAGCGGCTGAACATGGAACTGGCCGGCTACCGCAGCCTGCTGACCAAAACCGCCCGCGCCTTGCCGCTCGCCACTGAGCCGGCTTCTTATAAAGAAGCGCTGGAAGGCCTCGATGAGCGTTGGGGCGACCCGGCCTACTGGCAAGCGGTGCGTCGCAACACCAGCAGCATCACCCCGTATTACCTGTTGGCGGCTGTCGATCATCGCATCGACGACCTCGGCGAAATCGCTCCGGCCACCCCGGATCAGGCGATCTACCTCGACATCTTCGCTCGCACCTTCTGGATGGGCCTGATCATCACCGTGATCTGCCTGGTGCTGGCGTATCCCCTGGCTTATCTGCTGGCGAACCTGCCGTCGCGTCAGAGCAACCTGCTGATGATCCTGGTGCTGTTGCCGTTCTGGACCTCGATCCTGGTACGCGTCGCGGCGTGGATCGTGTTGCTGCAATCGGGTGGCCTGATCAACAGCGGTCTGATGGCCATGGGGATCATCGATAAGCCGATCGAGCTGGTGTTCAACCGCGTCGGTGTCTACATCTCCATGGTGCACATCCTGCTGCCGTTCATGATCCTGCCGATCTACAGCGTTATGAAAGGCATCTCGCCGACCTACATGCGCGCCGCGATTTCCCTCGGCTGCCATCCGTTCGCCAGCTTCTGGCGGGTGTACTTCCCGCAGACCTATGCCGGCGTCGGCGCCGGTTGCCTGTTGGTGTTCATCCTCGCCATCGGCTACTACATCACCCCGGCGTTGCTGGGCAGCCCGAACGATCAGATGGTCAGCTACTTTGTCGCCTTCTACACCAACACCAGCATCAACTGGGGCATGGCGACCGCACTCGGTGGGCTGCTGTTGCTCGCGACGGTTGTGCTTTATCTGATTTACAGCTGGCTGGTAGGCGCAAGCCGCCTGCGCCTGAGTTAAGGGGAGAACGAAATGCTGAGTCCTTATATGTCGCCCATCGAACGGGTGTGGTTCTACAGCTTGCGGATTCTCTGCGGCTTGATTCTGTTGTTCCTGATCCTGCCGGTGCTGGTGATCATTCCGCTGTCGTTCAACTCCGGCAGCTTCCTGGTGTACCCGCTGCAAGGCTTCTCGCTGCAGTGGTATCACGACTTCTTCGCCTCGGCGGAGTGGATGCGCGCCCTGAAGAACAGCATCATCGTCGCCCCGGCGGCCACGGTGCTGGCGATGGTCTTCGGTACGCTGGCGGCGATCGGCCTGACCCGGGGCGACTTCCCCGGCAAGGCGCTGGTGATGGCGCTGGTGATTTCACCGATGGTGGTGCCGGTGGTGATCATTGGTGTGGCCAGTTACCTGTTCTTTGCTCCACTGGGATTGGGTAACAGCTTCTTCTCGCTGATCGTGGTACATGCGGTATTGGGTGTGCCGTTCGTGATCATTACCGTGTCGGCGACCTTGCAGGGGTTCAATCACAACCTGGTGCGGGCTGCTGCGAGCCTGGGTGCTTCGCCACTGACCACGTTCCGCCGTGTGACCTTGCCGCTGATTGCACCGGGCGTGATCTCCGGGGCGCTGTTTGCCTTCGCGACGTCGTTCGATGAGGTGGTGGTGACGCTGTTCCTCGCCGGCCCTGAACAAGCGACCCTGCCACGGCAGATGTTCAGCGGCATCCGCGAAAACCTCAGCCCGACCATCGCCGCCGCCGCGACGCTGCTGATTGCTTTCTCGGTGATCCTGCTGCTGACCCTGGAATGGCTACGTGGGCGTAGCGAGAAACTGCGTACTGCGCAGGTCTGAAGCCGAACCCGGTAAAAATGTGGGAGCGGGCTTGCTCGCGAAAGCGGAGTGTCAGCTGATGTATTAGTTGAATGACACACCGCCTTCGCGAGCAAGCCCGCTCCCACAGTTGTTTGTGGCGTTTTTGGGGTGCCCGGTCATTCACGACCTGAATGGCAGACAAACCCCAATCCCCAGCTACTATTGTGCCCAGCTCCCCTACCGATAAGAGGCTGCGCACATGAGTCTTTCCTCTTTCAAAATCGCTCACAAACTGATCACCGGCGCAGGTGCCATCGAGCAACTGGCCGCCGAGCTGACACGTCTGGACATCGACAACCCGCTGATCGTCACCGATGCCGCCCTGGTCAAGTCCGGCACGGTAGAGCTGGCACTGGCGCAGTTGGGCGAACGCAGTTACGAGATTTTCGACAGGGTGTTGCCGGACCCTGAAATCGCCATCGTCGAAGATTGCATGCAGGTCTATCGCGACGGCGGGCATGACGGCTTGATTGGCCTCGGCGGCGGCAGTGCAATCGACATTGCCAAGAGCGTGGCGGCCTACGCCGGGTACCACGGTGCGCTGGAGGATCTGTTCGGTATCGATCAGGTCCCGCGCAAAGGCCCGCCGCTGATCGCCATCCCGACCACCGCTGGCACCGGTTCGGAAGTGACCAACGTCGCTATCCTTTCCGACAAGGTCGCGCAACTGAAGAAGGGCATTGTCAGCGACTATCTGTTACCCGATGTGGCGCTGGTCAGTCCGCAAATGACCCTGACCTGTCCGCGCGGCGTCACGGCGGCCAGCGGCGTCGATGCGCTGGTGCATGCCATCGAGTCCTATCTGTCGGTCAACGCCTCGCCGATTACCGATGCCCTGGCCATCGGCGCCATCAAGTTGATCGCCAAGGCTCTGCCCAAGGCCTACGCCAACCCGTCGAACCTGCAAGCCCGGGAAGACATGGCCACTGCCAGCCTGATGGCCGGTATGGCGTTCGGCAATGCCGGGGTCGGCGCGGTGCATGCGTTGGCGTATCCGCTGGGCGGGCGCTTCAACATTGCCCATGGCGTCAGTAATGCTTTGCTACTGCCCCATGTCATGACCTGGAACAAGATGGCCTGCATCGAACGCATGCAGGATATCGCCGAGGCCATGGGCGTGAAGACCGCTCATCTGAGTGTCAACGACGCGGCTGACAAAGCCGTGCAAGCCATGACCGAGCTGTGTGCCGCCGTGGAAATTCCCCAGGGCCTGCACAGTTTCGGTGTACCTGAAGACGCCATTGCGTCCATGGCCGTGGAAGCGGCGGGGATTGAGCGCCTGATGCGCAATAACCCTCGCAAGTTGAGTGCCGTCGATATCGAGAAGATCTATCGCGCGGCGTACTAGAGGCTCTGCCGTCGATGGATGATGGCAAGGTCCAATCATCGCGCTCACGGTGCGCGCGTCAAAGCATGAGGTATACAATGCGCGCCATCGTGATTCTGCTCAGAAAAGGTGCGTCATGCAGCCCTTCGTAATTGCTCCGTCGATTCTCTCCGCCGACTTCGCCCGCCTGGGTGAAGAAGTGGACAACGTCCTGGCCGCCGGCGCCGACTTCGTGCACTTCGATGTCATGGACAACCACTACGTACCAAACCTGACCATCGGCCCGATGGTCTGCTCGGCACTGCGCAAGTACGGCGTGACAGCGCCGATCGACGCGCACCTGATGGTCAGCCCGGTGGACCGCATCGTTGGCGACTTCATCGAAGCCGGTGCGACCTACATCACCTTCCACCCGGAAGCCACCCAGCACGTCGACCGTTCCCTGCAACTGATCCGCGAAGGCGGCTGCAAGTCGGGCCTGGTGTTCAACCCGGCGACTCCGCTGGATGTGCTCAAGTACGTAATGGACAAGGTCGACATGATCCTGCTGATGAGCGTCAACCCGGGCTTCGGCGGGCAGAAGTTCATCCCTGGTACCCTCGACAAGCTGCGCGAAGCGCGGGCGTTGATCGATGCGTCGGGCCGTGACATTCGCCTGGAAATCGACGGCGGCGTGAACGTGAACAACATTCGCGAAATCGCGGCGGCAGGCGCTGACACCTTCGTCGCCGGCTCGGCCATCTTCAATGCGCCGAACTATCAGGAAGTCATCGAGCAGATGCGCTCCGAACTGGCGCTGGCTCGCCCATGAGCGGCTTTGAGCAGTTGTTCCCGGGGCAACTGCCGCGGCTGGTGATGTTCGATCTGGACGGTACCTTGATCGACTCTGTCCCGGACCTGGCAGTGGCTGTGGACAAGATGCTGCTCAAACTCGGTCGCAAGCCCGCCGGTCTGGACGCGGTACGCGAATGGGTCGGCAACGGCGCGCCGGTGCTGGTGCGTCGTGCGCTGGCTGGCGCTATCGATCATTCGGCGGTCGATAACCACGAGGCCGAACAGGCGCTGGAGTATTTCATGCAGGCTTATGGCGAGAGCCATGAGTTGACCGTGGTTTATCCCGGCGTGCGCGACACCCTCAAATGGCTGAAAAAGCAGGGCGTCGAGATGGCGCTGATCACCAACAAGCCGGAGCGTTTCGTCGCGCCGCTGCTGGACCAGATGAAAATCGGCCGTTATTTCCGCTGGATCATCGGCGGCGACACCCTGCCACAGAAAAAACCCGACCCGGCCGCGCTGTTTTTCGTGATGAAAATGGCCAACATTCCGGCTTCGCAGTCGTTGTTTGTCGGCGATTCGCGCAGCGATGTGCTGGCGGCGAAAGCGGCGGGGGTCAAGTGCGTGGCCCTGAGCTACGGCTATAACCACGGTCGGCCGATCGCGGAAGAATCGCCGGCAATGGTGATCGACGACCTGCGCAAGCTAATTCCCGGTTGCCTGGATCCAGCCGCTGAGATAACGTTGGCCGACGCTGTCAAACCCCCTTCTGGAAACGCCATCGTGGTGGTCACTCGCAAACTCTGGATGAAAGTCATCAAGGCCCTGGCCCGCTGGCGTTGGCGCGCCTGACTTGATTCTGGCCGGTTATCCGGCGCGTTTGCATACCTGACTGTTCGACCCTCAAGCCACGAGGCACCTCATGATCCGCGAAGAATTCCTGCGTTTGGCCGCTGCCGGCTACAACCGCATCCCGCTTGCCTGCGAAACCCTGGCCGACTTCGACACGCCGCTGTCGATCTATCTGAAGCTGGCCGACGAGCCCAACTCCTACTTGCTGGAGTCCGTACAGGGCGGCGAGAAGTGGGGCCGTTACTCGATCATCGGCCTGCCGTGCCGCACCGTGCTGCGGGTTCACGATCATCACGTCAGTGTGACCGTCGATGGCGTAGAGACCGAGAGCCACGACGTGGAAGACCCGCTGGCCTTCGTCGAAGCCTTCAAGGCGCGCTACAACGTGCCGACCATTGCCGGCCTGCCGCGTTTCAACGGCGGCCTGGTGGGTTACTTCGGCTATGACTGCGTGCGTTATGTCGAGAAGCGCCTGGGCAAATGCCCGAATCCGGACCCGCTGGGCGTACCGGACATTCTGCTGATGGTGTCCGACGCCGTGGTGGTGTTCGATAACCTGGCTGGCAAGATGCACGCCATCGTCCTGGCCGACCCGGCGCAGGAAGACGCCTTCGAACAAGGTCGCGCGCGCCTGGAAGAGCTGCTGGAAAAACTCCGCCAGCCGATCACCCCACGCCGTGGCCTGGACTTCAGCAAGCAACAATCGGCTGACCCGGTGTTCCGCTCCAGCTTCACCCAGAGCGATTACGAAAAAGCCGTCGACACCATCAAGGAATACATCCTGGCCGGTGATTGCATGCAGGTCGTGCCGTCCCAGCGCATGTCGATCGACTTCAAGGCGGCACCCATCGATCTGTACCGCGCGCTGCGCTGCTTCAACCCGACGCCTTACATGTACTTCTTCAACTTCGGCGACTTCCATGTCGTCGGCAGTTCGCCGGAAGTACTGGTGCGGGTTGAAGACAACCTGATCACTGTGCGCCCGATTGCAGGTACCCGTCCACGGGGCGCCAACGAAGAGGCTGACCTGGCGCTGGAAAAAGACCTGCTGTCGGACGACAAGGAAATCGCCGAACACTTGATGCTGATTGACCTGGGTCGTAACGACACCGGTCGCGTTTCGGAAATCGGTTCGGTGAAGCTCACCGAGAAGATGGTCATCGAGCGTTACTCCAACGTGATGCACATTGTGTCCAACGTCACCGGGCAACTGAAAGCCGGGCTGACGGCCATGGACGCACTGCGGGCGATTCTGCCGGCGGGCACCTTGTCCGGTGCGCCGAAGATTCGCGCGATGGAAATCATCGACGAACTGGAACCGGTCAAGCGTGGCGTCTACGGCGGTGCGGTCGGTTACTTCGCCTGGAACGGCAACATGGACACCGCCATTGCGATCCGCACGGCGGTGATCAAGAACGGCGAACTGCATGTGCAGGCCGGTGGCGGCATCGTCGCCGACTCGGTGCCGGCGCTGGAATGGGAAGAAACCCTGAACAAGCGCCGCGCGATGTTCCGCGCCGTTGCCCTGGCCGAACAAACTCCGGACGCCTGATTTCACGCAAAAAACTGTGGGAGCGAGCTTGCTCGCGATGGGGCCATTACTGCCACTTTGATGTTGTCTGACCCACCGCAATCGCGAGCAAGCTCGCTCCCACAAGGGTTACACCACCTTAAAAAAACGCGGCGCCTGTGAGGGCGCCGCGTTTTTTATTGGCTGCACATCAGAAGTCCAGCGCAACACCCAGGTTGATGCCCTGTTGGGTGAAGTCATCGTCCTTGCGAATATTGTAGCTGGCACGCAGTGCCAGGTCCTTGGTGAGGTTGTGGCTCACCCCCAGGTTCACACGCTGCAAGTGACTTTGCGGGGTGTAGCCTTCCAGCGTGAACTGGTTGTTTGGCAGGCTGTTGAGGTTGATGTCCACGTCCTGGGTATCGTCGTTGTACTCGCGCTCGATTGCCGCTTCGCCGAAAACCTGGGTTTGCGGGGTGATCTGGTATTTACCCATCAGGCCTGCGCCCAGGCGCCGGGAAATACGCTCCTGATCGGCGAAGGTCAGCGCCGTGGAGTTGTTGCCGTCCTCCGAGTAACCATCGACTTGCACCTTGGAGAAGTCGGCGCTGACAAACGGCGACAGGTGCCAGGGGCTGCTGGCTTGTTGCGCAATGTCGTAACCCACGCGTGCGCTGAAGGCTTCGACGTAGCCGCTGGTATCGCCTTTTTCGCCGCGTTCGTTGACGCCCAGCTGGAATTTACGCTTGAGGCTGTCGTAATCCAGATGCCCGGCCGTCAGCGCCGCGTCGGCCCACACACGGTTTTGCTGGTACTGGGCGAATGCCGTGCCCAGGTAAGTGTTGAGCTTGTAGTCGGAGTCGTTGTTGCCGGCTTCGAGTTTCTGGTTGTAGAAACCGGCCACCAGGCCAACACGCCAGGCGTCATCGAGACGATAGCTGCCACCGATGTTCAGGTTGGCTCCGTTACCGTCGGCGCTTGCCACGCTGTCCTGACCGTCAAAGTCCTGATGCTGTCCGCCACCGGAAACAATGGCTCGCCATTGGCCGACGCCTTGCCAGTTTTCCCAATCGGCCAGCCACTGGTTGCGCAATTCATCCTGATGCGCGCGCACGGTGCCCTGGGCCATTTCCGGCAGCAAGGTCAGCTCCCATGGCGCCGCCAGCAGGGAGTAGGCGTAATCGGCAATCAGGCGCTGCCCGGCTTCGGTGGGGTGCACCGAGTCGTTGTAGATCAGCTTGGTCGGGTCCGGCGTCGCGCTGTTGATGCCGTAGCGGGCGTTCTCGGTGCAACCATTGCCGCTGAAGCAGGTGGTGATGAGGTTCTGGTCGGTGGCCAGGCCAAACTGTGCCGGGTTGGCGAACGTCTCTTTGAGCAGTACCGGAATGTTCAGCGGGATGACTTCGGCATTGATGTTTTGCAGTCGGCTTACCAGTTCAGTGTTGAACTGGGCGCTGAGTTGGGACGTGAACGCTTGCAGCGGGGTGCCGTTGAACGCCGGGGTGAAGCCGATATCGGGCAGCAACCAGACCATGACGTATCTGGCGCCGGCGGTTTGCAGCGTCTGCACGCTGTCGGCCAGGCGATCGGCGGCGGCACTGGCCTGGGGCAGGCTGGTGACACGACCTTGCAGGAAGTCGTTACCGCCACCGGACAGGTAATACAGTGCATTCGGGTCGGCACGGAAGTTATTGGACGGAAGATAGCCGGCGCGGGTGCGTTCTCCGGTGGCGGAGATGCTGGTAATCGAATCAAGAATCTGGTCGGTACGATAGCCGCCTACAGCCCAGTTGTTACCATCAGGCAAGCCTTCGCTGGCGCGAACTGCTGAAGCAGAGGATGCCGTCTGGTCCGCCGAGAACCCCAGTTTTCCACCAAGGATCTGCGTAGAGTTGAGCGAGCGGACTTCGCCGCTGCCATCCAGGTACACCGGCCCTGTCCGGTTGGTAAAACGCTGCGTCGCCCCGGCAGGCCCGCCCGTGTCGGCAAAGGTCCCTGCATCGTTAAGGCTGTCCCCGAAGACAATGAAGCTTGTATAAGGATCAGGTGCGGCGTTCGCCTGGGCGCATGCCATCGCGAGCAAGCATCCTGCGAGCGGTACAAACAACGACTGTTTGATCATGAGCAAGTCCGTTTATTTATTGTTTTAGTGAACGAAACGACAGTACCAAAAACTTCCGGCCTTTTGCCATCTGTCGCGAAGCCTTTGATAGTTTCGCGGGCAGTGCCCCCGGCGATATTGCGCGCTCTGCCCAGCTAAGTTACTGTGCCGGGACGTACGAACGAGACCTTCCCCGTGTTGATCATCAGTAAACTCCTGGATCAAGTCATCAAGGCACACGCCCGCTGGCGTTGGCGCGCCTGAATTCTTTTGCCGGCCTCGCCGGACCTGTATCGCTTTGCCTTCTTTACCTGTTTGAAATGCCGCTTTGCTGGCGCTACACCGGCACCTGACAAAGCGCAGCGCTCTGCGGGTAAATCATTCGAAGGCCATCTTTAAAGTCAGTGAATTCAAGAGGTTATTAACGCCATGTTGCTGATGATCGATAACTACGACTCCTTTACCTACAACGTTGTGCAGTACCTGGGCGAGCTCGGCTCCCAGGTCAAGGTCGTGCGCAACGATGAATTGACCATCGCTGAAATCGAAGCCCTCAACCCTGAGCGCATCGTTGTGTCCCCCGGTCCTTGCACCCCGACCGAAGCCGGCATTTCGATTGAAGCGATCAAGCATTTCGCCGGCAAACTGCCGATTCTTGGCGTCTGCCTCGGCCACCAGTCCATCGGCCAGGCCTTTGGCGGTGATGTGGTGCGCGCCCGTCAAGTGATGCACGGTAAGACTAGCCCGGTATTCCACGAGGACAAGGGTGTATTCGAAGGCTTGAATCGTCCGCTGACGGTGACCCGCTATCATTCATTGATCGTCAAGCGCGAAACCTTGCCCGATTGCCTGGAGCTGACCGCCTGGACCCAGCTTGAAGACGGCTCGGTCGACGAGATCATGGGCCTGCGTCACAAGACTCTGAACATCGAAGGCGTTCAGTTCCACCCTGAGTCGATCCTCACTGAACAGGGCCACGAGCTGTTCGCCAACTTCCTCAAACAAACCGGCGGCACGCGCTAAGGACTTTTCATGAACATCAAGACAGCCCTGAGCCGTATCGTCGATCACCTCGACCTCAGCACCGATGAAATGCGCGATGTGATGCGCGAGATCATGACCGGGCAATGCTCGGATGCGCAGATTGGCGCGTTCATGATGGCCATGCGCATGAAGAGCGAAAGCATCGACGAAATCGTCGGTGCGGTGTCGGTGATGCGCGAACTGGCGGACAAGGTCGAGCTCAAGACCCTCGACGGTGTAGTCGATGTGGTGGGCACCGGCGGCGACGGTGCCAATATCTTCAACGTGTCGACCGCTGCTGCGTTCGTGGTTTCCGCTGCTGGCTGCACGGTGGCCAAGCATGGCAACCGTGCAGTCTCGGGCAAGAGCGGCAGTGCCGACCTGCTGGAGGCGGCCGGTATCTACCTGAACCTGACGCCGGTGCAAGTGGCGCGCTGCATTGACAACGTTGGTATTGGTTTCATGTTTGCCCAGACTCACCACAGTGCAATGAAATACGCAGCCGGCCCGCGTCGGGATCTGGGTCTGCGTACTTTGTTCAACATGCTCGGCCCGCTTACGAATCCGGCCGGCGTGAAGCATCAGGTGGTAGGCGTATTTACCCAGGCCTTGTGCCGGCCGCTGGCGGAAGTGTTGCAACGTCTGGGCAGCAAGCATGTGCTGGTGGTGCATTCGAAGGATGGCCTGGACGAGTTCAGCCTGGCCGCGCCGACCTTTGTCGCTGAACTGAAGGACGGCCAGGTCACCGAGTATTGGGTCGAGCCGGAAGACCTGGGCATGAAGAGCCAGAGCCTGCATGGCCTGGCCGTGGATAGCCCGGCGGCTTCCCTGGAACTGATTCGCGATGCCCTGGGCAAGCGCAAGACCGAAAACGGTCAGAAAGCGGCCGAGATGATCATGCTCAATGCCGGTGCCGCACTGTACGCGGCCGACCATGCCAGCAGCCTGAAAGAAGGCGTTGCCTTGGCGCACGATGCGCTGCATACCGGCCTCGCTCGAGAAAAGCTTGAGGAACTGGGTGCATTTACCGCGGTATTCAAAGTGGAGAATGAGGGATGAGTGTACCGACGGTTCTGGAAAAGATTCTGGCGCGCAAGGTCGAAGAAGTCGCCGAGCGTAGCGCTCGCGTCAGCCTTGCCGAGCTGGAAAACCTGGCCAAGACGGCCGATGCACCCCGTGGTTTTGCCAAGGCCTTGCTGGCTCAGGCCAAGCTGAAGCAACCGGCAGTCATTGCCGAAATCAAGAAAGCTTCGCCGAGCAAAGGCGTGATCCGCGAGAACTTCGTTCCCGCCGACATCGCCAGAAGCTACGAGAAGGGCGGCGCGACCTGCCTGTCGGTACTCACCGATATCGATTATTTCCAGGGCGCTGACGCCTACCTGCAGCAGGCCCGTGCGGCTTGCCAGCTGCCGGTGATCCGCAAGGACTTCATGATCGATCCATACCAGATCGTCGAAGCCCGGGCTCTGGGCGCCGACTGCGTGCTGCTGATCGTTTCCGCGCTGGATGACGTGAAAATGGCCGAACTGGCAGCCGTGGCCAAAAGCGTCAACCTCGATGTGCTGGTGGAAGTCCACGACGGCGACGAACTGGAGCGGGCGTTGAAAAACCTCGATACCCCGCTGGTCGGCATCAACAACCGCAACCTGCATACCTTCGATGTCAGCCTGGAAACCACCCTCGACCTGTTGCCGCGTATTCCGCGCGATCGACTGGTCATCACCGAGAGCGGCATTCTCAACCGCGCCGATGTCGAACTGATGGAAATCAGCGACGTCTACGCATTCCTGGTCGGCGAAGCGTTCATGCGCGCCGAAAGCCCGGGTACCGAGTTGCAGCGTCTGTTCTTCCCCGAGCGTGGCGTTCCCGTCAGCGGCTCGACCCTCGACTAATCACATCTTCACAGGCAAACCGCTTCCACTGTGGGAGCGGGCTTGCCCGCGAAGAGGCCCGCAAATCCCCTAGAGACCTCAGGTCTGTCGGAGCCTTCCATGTCGCTGCCAACCTCCCTGACCATCGAAGCCGGCCTGCAAGCCGAACAGGATCTGCTGGCCTCGGTCTGCGCCGGCGACGCGGAGTTCGGCCTGCTGTTCTGGCAACCGAGCGATCAAGCTCTGGTCATGCCGCGCCGCTTGAATCGTTTGCCGGGTTTCGAGGCTGCCTGTGAAGTGTCGGCGGAGGCGGGGTGGCCGGTGCTGCTGCGCGATACCGGCGGTGAGCCGGTTCCACAATCCGCCACAACGATCAATATCGCCTTGGTATATGCGCCACCACGCAGCGAAGGGGATCTGAATCGCATCGAGACCGGTTACCGGCGTCTATGCGATCCAATCTGCCAGTTGCTGGATGAATTGGGTGGTTCGTCGTCCCTTGGCGAAATCGACGGTGCATTCTGTGATGGCCGCTTCAACGTCAACCTCGACGGGCGCAAAATGGTTGGCACCGCCCAGCGCTGGCGCCAGAGCCAGGGTGGCCAGCGTCCGGTGGGCCTGGTACACGGGGCGATGCTGATGGATGACGACCGGGCGTCAATGGTCGCCGCGGTCAATCGTTTCAACGAGGCCTGTGGTCTGGCACAACGAGTACGCGCCGAAAGCCACATCGCGCTGCATGAGAAGTTCGCCGCGCACGATGCACTGGCGCGCCTCGACGAGCTCTACCGGTTGATGCTGGCGCAGATGTTCAGCGGCTAGGTTTTCGAGCTTAGCGCGTACCGAAGACCACCATGGTCTTGCCTTTGACGTCCACCAGGTTGCGTTCTTCCAGATCCTTGAGCACGCGACCGACCATCTCCCGGGAACAACCGACAATCCGCCCGATTTCCTGACGGGTCACCTTGATTTGCATGCCATCGGGGTGCGTCATGGCGTCTGGCTGTTTGCACAACTCCAGCAGGCAGCGCGCGACTCGACCGGTTACATCAAAGAATGCCAGGTCACCGACCTTGCGCGTGGTGTTGCGCAGGCGCTGTGCGATTTGTCCGCTGAGCACGTAAAGAATGTCCGGATCCTGCAGGGACAACTCACGGAATTTCGCGTAGCTGATTTCCGCGACTTCGCATTCAACCTTGGCCCGCACCCAGGCGCTGCGCTCCTGCTCCAGGCCGGCTTGCTCAAACAGGCCTAACTCACCGAAAAAGTCCCCGGCGTTCAGGTAGGAAATGATCATTTCCCGGCCGTCGTCATCTTCAATCAGGATGGTGACTGAGCCTTTGATGATGAAAAACAGCGTTTCAGAGCGGTCGCCGGCACAAATGATGTTGCTCTTGGCCTGATAACGGCGGCGCTGGCAATGCATCAACAGCTTGTCGAGGTTCTTGATCTTGGAGTTGGGGGCAATAGCAACCATGGTTGTATCCCGAAAAAACTGCACGGTATGTTTGGTTTTTATAAATAGTGAACGCTGGAGTAAAGCTGGCTATGCGCCATAGAATTGGCGTCAGCTTAACAGACACTTCCAGCAATATTCGAGCATTTACCTATAAGGCGGTGGGATATGTCCCAGGACGCCGGGCGCTGTCAATCACGGGGCCTGTGTTAAGCTGGCGACCCTTTTTTATACAGTGGAGTCTTGGCGATGAAGGCACGCATCCAATGGGCTGGCGAAGCCATGTTCCTCGGCGAGTCCGGTAGCGGTCATGTCGTGGTCATGGACGGTCCGCCCGATGCCGGCGGACGTAACCTGGGTGTCCGGCCGATGGAAATGCTGCTGCTGGGTGTCGGCGGTTGCAGCAATTTCGATGTGGTCAGCATCCTCAAGAAGTCCCGCCAGGCGGTTGAAAGCTGTGAAGCCTTCCTCGAAGCCGAGCGTGCGACTGAAGATCCAAAGGTGTTCACCAAGATCCACATGCACTTTGTGGTCAAGGGCCGCGGCTTGAAAGAAGCCCAGGTTAAACGCGCCATCGAGCTGTCTGCCGAGAAGTATTGCTCGGCTTCGATCATGCTCGGCGCGGCTGGCGTGGCGATTACCCACGACTACGAGATCATCGAGCTCGGTTGAATCGACATTCAACTATCATAAAAGCAGTGCAGACTCTGGCGAACACAAGCTGACGTCTGCATAATGCGCCACTTTTTTCAGGGTAGTGGCCCGTCAGCCGACAGGCCTCGCACCCGAACAGACAACCAAAATCGCCATCGCGAAGAGGTGTTAACCGTCCTACGCAGGTGCGTTGTTCGCATCTGACGGGCATGCTTGATCACGCGGCCGGGCCGCAAACACATAGAGAGTTTTTAACGGTGAAAAGCAAACTCAAGCTCCACGGGTTCAATAACCTGACAAAGACCTTGAGCTTCAACATCTATGACATCTGCTACGCGGAAACCCCGCAAGACCAGCAGGCTTACGTCGAGTACATCAATAAAGAGTACAACGCGAAGCGCCTGACGCAGATCCTCACGGAAGTTGTCGATATCATTGGTGCCAACATCCTGAACATTGCCAGTCAGGACTATGAGCCGCAGGGCGCCAGCGTTACGATCCTGATCTCGGAAGAGCCGGTAACCCCGACCGACAGTCAGATCGAAGAGTCCCCCGGCCCGCTGCCCGAAATCATTCTGGCCCACCTCGACAAGAGCCACATCACGGTGCACACCTACCCGGAAATCCATCCGGTCAGTGGTATTGCAACCTTCCGTGTGGACATCGACGTGTCGACTTGCGGGGTCATTTCACCGCTTAAAGCGCTCAACTTCCTGATTCACCAGTTCGATTCGGACATCGTGACCGTGGACTACCGTGTGCGCGGCTTCACCCGTGACGTTGAAGGCAAAAAGCACTTCATCGACCACGAGATCAATTCGATCCAGAACTACCTGTCCGACGACACTTACGACGCGTACCAGATGACCGACGTGAACGTGTACCAGGAAAACCTGTTCCACACCAAGATGCTGCTCAAGAACTTCGAACTGGATAACTACCTGTTCGGCGACGCCACCAGCAACCTGTCCTCTGAGCAACGCGCCCAGGTGACCGAGCGGGTGAAGCACGAAATGCTCGAAATCTTCTACGCGCGCAATATGGCGTAAGACATCGAACACAAAAAAGGCGACTCCCTCACGGCAGTCGCCTTTTTTATTGCTGTCAGTCAGGGAGGTCGAGTGATGCTGTTCGCGAGCAAGCCCGCTCCCACATTGGGCTGCCGCACACCGAACCATTATGGGAGCTGGCTTGCCCGCGAAGGGGGCCTGTCAGCCGAACTGGAAATCAGATCCGATAAGTACTCTTGGTCATCACCTTGGCCATCAGGCTCATCCCGAACTTCACCGGTGCCGGAAAGCGGAACCCGCCAGCATCCAGCGCACTTTCGGCATGCTGTTCTTCATCGATGCGCATCTGCTCAAGAATCGCCCGGGATTTTTCGTCCTCGGCCGGCAATTGCTCCAGATGCTCATTCAGGTGTTTGCACACCTGGTCTTCCGTTGCCGCCACGAACCCCAGGCTGACTTTGTCGCTGATCAGGCCGGCCACTGCGCCAATCCCGAACGACATGCCATAAAACAGCGGATTGAGGATGCTGGTGTGGCTGCCCAGTTGATGGATGCGTTGTTCGCACCAGACCAGGTGATCGATTTCTTCTTCGGCGGCATGTTCCATCGCAGCGCGCACTTGCGGCAGCTTGGCGGTCAGCGCCTGTCCCTGGTAGAGCGCCTGGGCGCAGACTTCACCGGTATGGTTGATGCGCATCAGGCCGGCAACGTGGCGCGTGTCTTCGTCGCTCATTTTCGCATCCGGCTGCACGATGGCAGGCGACGGACGGTACGGCTGGCCGCTGAAGGGCAGCAGGGTGCGCATCGCGGCGTCGGCTTGCAGCAGAAGTCGGTCAATCGGCGAGTAGTGACGTTGGGTAGTCATGCTGACCTCCGGGGGAATTTCGGTGGCCAGTTTAACCCAATCGGCCGGGGAAGGTTTGCGCTGGGTCATTGTGATGCAGAGGCTGTGACAGTGTTGTGATGCCCTTGTGGGAGCGGGCTTGCTCGCGAAGTCGGAGTATCAGTCAACAAAGATGTTGAAAGTAAGGCCATCTTCGCGAGCAAGCCCGCTCCCACAAGGGGGGTAGTAATCAGCCCGGCGGCCAGTGCATCTGGCGCTGACCCAGCACGTGCATATGAATGTGGTAGACGGTTTGTCCGCCTTCTTCATTGCAGTTCATGACGACGCGGAAACCTTTTTCACAGCCCAACTCCAGTGCCAGGCGTTGGGCTGTGAACAGTATGTGTCCGGCCAGTGCCTTGTCGTCCTCGGTCAGGTCGTTCAAGGTGCGAACCGGTTTCTTCGGGACCACCAGGAAATGTACCGGTGCCTGTGGGGCAATGTCGTGGAAGGCCAGTACCTGGTCGTCCTCGTAAATGATCTTCGCCGGGATTTCCCGGTTGATGATCTTGGTGAACAGAGTATCCACAGCTGTTTTCTCCGTTGTTTGGGCTGGCCTGAGTGTACTCATGGCGTATGCCAGCGCCCAGTCTTTTACCTTGGGTTGGATCAGCGCGGGCAGTAGGCCTTGTTGACCATGCCGGCGATTGTGCGAGTCAGCCATCGCGAGCCGAGCCTCGGCAGGAAGGCGAACCAGCGGTTGCGGCGCCCGGGAATAATGATCGCTTTATTCTTTTCCAGTGCGCGCACGGTGTAGAGCGCCACTTCCTCAGGGCTCATCAGCAGTTTGCTGTTGGTCAGTTTTTCGCTGTCGAGTTGCGTGGTACGGAAAAACGCCGTGCGGGTCGGCCCGGGGCAGAGCACCGAAACCTTGATCGCACATTTTTTCAGCTCGACGCGCAATCCTTCGGAAAAGTGCAGCACATACGCCTTGCTGGCGTAATAGGTGCTCATCCACGGCCCCGGTTGAAACGCCGCCACCGAGGCCACATTCAGAATCTGCCCGCCGCCTTGCAGGGCCATGCTGTTGCCGATGGCATGGCACAGGCGGGTGAGGGCGAGGATGTTCACTTCGATCAGGTCTTGCTCGGTCATCCAGTCCTGGGCCAGAAACGGGCCGCATGTACCGATACCGGCGCAGTTGACCAGCAGATCGATCTGCCGGTCGCCTTCTTCCAGCTCCAGCAGGAACCCGGAGAGGCGCAGCGGTTCGCCCAGGTCACAGGCACGGAACAACACCTCAACGCCAAACCTCTGGGTCAGTTCAATCGCAATACTTTCCAGCTGATCACGTTGTCGGGCCACCAGAATCAGGCTGCGGCCGCGCCGGGCCAGCGCTTCGGCCATTGCCAGGCCGATGCCGCTGGAGGCGCCAGTGATCAGAGCGTAACGGGTCATGCAGTTCTCCATCGCAACAGCTCCGCGCCGCGACGCAGGTGTCACGGGCCAGGAGCGCTGTTCATTCTTTCGCAGAGTCTACAGGGGGCCGGGCCTCTTCGGCTGCATCGTCGGCGGTATTTGGCACCGGTTCGACTTCGACGTCGATTTCATCGGTGA
This sequence comes from Pseudomonas sp. GW821-FHT02A08, assembly GCF_059422045.1. Lineage (NCBI taxonomy): Bacteria > Pseudomonadati > Pseudomonadota > Gammaproteobacteria > Pseudomonadales > Pseudomonadaceae > Pseudomonas > Pseudomonas sp. GW821-FHT02A08. Next base: position 8,448 of record NZ_JBWKWD010000005.1, on the reverse strand, counting down.
TGACCGAGCTGCTTTCGTAGCTGCTCTGGGCGGCGTTTTCGTATCCTTCCCGTATCGCCGTGAGGCCTCCGGCCAGCGAGCCGAACAGAACCAGCGCGATAACGATCAGCCACAGCGAAGACAATACCTTGACCGCGGTACTGTTCGGCGGAGGCGGCGGGCCGTAGCGGTTGGCGGTGTCGTTGCCCGGTACGACCATGATCACGAACGGAAAGAAACTGCCAACGAACGGCACCAGGTTCAGCAGCCACAACCAGCCGGACCAGCCGACATCGTGCAAACGTTGAACGGTGATCTGGATGCTGACGAAGATAAATCCGACGAAGAGGATCAAGGCCAGCATGCTGCCCAATATCAGGCCGGCGGTCGAATCCGCGCCGATGAGAGCCAGGGCGACCAAGGCAAACACCCCGCAAACGGCCAAGAGCACAGTGGACAGCACCAGCGTCCAGGCGAGGTAGCGCAAGCGGCCGATACGGCCATCGAAACTGAAGGGCTTGAGCGTGGCGAATTCCGCCACGGCTTCGCCGACGGGCGCGCGAGGTGGCGCATAAGGGGACTGCGGGTCTGCCAATGGCTCCTGGCTGCTGGCCGGAGCATGGTCATGCACGTCGGCGAGGTTCAATTCGATCGGCGTTTCGGCTTCAATGCGGGCCTCGATTCCGGTTTTGCTCAGCGCCTGGAGATAGGTCTGGGCATCGGCTTGCGACAGGTTGCGTTTGAGCGCTACCGGACGCCCGGCGAACAAGCGCTCGATGGCCGTGACATCGCTTTTGAACAAATCGGCGAGATTGAGCTTTGCCGTGGTGATGTCGACACCGGGCAGCAAGGCGCCTTCGAATACGATCTTGAAACGATTTTCGCCCATGTGCGAAGCATCCTTGTCGCGAGAGGTTGAAAGAAGAACGTTGTGCCCGGGTGAGTGTAAGGCCAGCCGGCAAGACTGGCCAAGATTTGCTGTCAGCGCGGCCAGCGTTTTGGCAACCGGGCGGCATGCTCCAGGGCCTGGCGGTACTCCGCATCGAGACGTGCAATCAACTGCTCGACACTCGGCAAGTCTTCGATTTCTCCCACGCCCTGGCCTGCAGACCAAACGGTCTTCCAGGCTTTGGCCTCATCGCTCAAGGGTTTGAGCTTGGAACCGAAGTTGATCTCGCCCTTGCCTTGCAAGGCGGACATGTCGAAACCGGCGGCCTCCAGGCTCTGGCGCATGAAACTCGCCGGGACACCTGACACCGCTGGAGTATGGATGATGTCTGCCGCTTTGGATGTCAGCAGCATTTCTTTGTAGGCGTCGGGCGCGTGACTTTCGGTCGTGCCGATAAATCGTGTACCGAAGTAGGCCAAATCCGCGCCGAGCAATTGAGCGGCAAGAATTTCGTGGCCATGGTTCAAGCAGCCGGCCAGCAACAGGGTCTTGTCGAAGAACTGGCGGATTTCGGCAATCAGCGAGAACGGGCTCCAGGTCCCGGCGTGTCCACCGGCGCCGGCAGCCACGGCGATCAAGCCATCCACGCCGGCTTCGGCAGCTTTCTCGGCATGACGGCGAGTTGTCACATCATGGAACACCAGGCCGCCGTAGCTGTGCACCGCGTCGACCAGTTCTTTCACGGCGCCGAGGCTGGTGATCACGATCGGCACTTTGTGTTCGACGCAGATCTCAAGATCCGCCTGTAAACGAGGATTGCTGTTATGGACGATCAGGTTAACGGCATAGGGCGCGGGGTTTTCCATTGTCGCCAGCCCGGCTTCGATTTCTTCCAGCCAGGCCTTGAAACCGCTGCTTTCGCGCTGGTTCAGCGCCGGGAAGCTGCCGACCACGCCCTGGCGACAGCAGGCGAGTACCAACTGCGGATTGGAAATCAGGAACATCGGCGCCGCCACCACGGGCAGATGCAAACGTTCTTCGAGCAGAGCGGGCAGCGACATTGGAAGTACCCCGGTGAGTTGTGTCTCTTGGATTTAGAACGGCCGAACGACGACCAGAATTACGATAGCCAGCAATATCAGAACCGGCACTTCATTGAACCAGCGATAAAAGACATGGCTGCGGGTGTTCTCGCCACGGGCAAAACGTTTTACCTGCGCGCCGCACATGTGGTGGTAGCCGATCAGAAGCACCACCAGCGTCAGCTTGGCATGCATCCAGCCGCCCTGAGTGAAGTAGGCGCCGGGGTTGAGGCTGATCAACCAGCCGCCGAAGATCAGTGTCGCGATCATTGCCGGGCCCATGATGCCGCGGTACAGCTTGCGCTCCATGATGCTGAAGCGTTCCTTGCTGACGGTGTCCTCGCTTTGGGCGTGATAGACGAACAGTCTCGGCAGGTAGAACAGGCCGGCAAACCAGCAGACGACGCTGATGATGTGAAGCGCTTTGAGCCACAGATAAAGCATTTTTGGTTATTCCCCAATTCACGGTAGCCAGAATAGTAGAGGCTTGAGGCTCCGCACGTCACCTTGACGGTTGTCGCAGGGGCGCGCGGCCCCTATTATCGACGGCTTTCCAGTGGGTTCGTTGAGGGCAGGTTTATGGTCAAGGTCGGTATCGTCGGCGGCACGGGTTACACCGGTGTCGAACTGCTGCGTCTGTTGGCGCAACATCCGCAAGCTGAGGTGGTTGTCATCACTTCCCGATCCGAGGCTGGCCTTGCCGTGGCCGACATGTACCCGAACCTGCGAGGTCATTACGACGGCCTGGCGTTCAGCGTTCCGGACATCAAGACCCTGGGTGCCTGCGATGTGGTGTTCTTCGCCACACCGCACGGTGTTGCCCATGCCTTGGCGGGCGAACTGCTGGCGGCCGGGACCAAGGTCATCGACCTGTCGGCCGACTTCCGTCTGCAAGACGCGGATGAATGGGCCAAGTGGTACGGCCAGCCGCACGGTGCACCGGAGTTGCTGGACGAGGCGGTTTACGGCTTGCCGGAAGTCAATCGCGAGCAGATCAAGAAAGCGCGCCTGATTGCCGTGCCGGGTTGCTACCCGACTGCAACGCAATTGGGCTTCCTGCCATTGCTCGAAGCCGGCCTGGCCGATACTGCGCATCTGATTGCTGACTGCAAATCCGGTGTCAGCGGTGCCGGTCGTGGTGCTTCCGTAGGTTCGCTGTACTCCGAGACGTCGGAAAGCATGAAGGCCTATGCGGTCAAAGGTCACCGTCACCTTCCGGAGATTCGCCAGGGTCTGCGTCGTGCAGCAGGCAAGGACGTCGGCCTGACCTTCGTTCCGCACCTGACGCCGATGATTCGTGGCATTCACTCCACGCTCTACGCAACCGTTGTTGATCGCTCGGTAGACCTGCAGGCGTTGTTTGAAAAGCGTTATGCCAATGAACCGTTCGTCGATGTGATGCCGGCCGGCAGCCATCCGGAGACGCGTAGCGTACGGGGTGCCAACGTCTGCCGTATTGCCGTGCATCGCCCTCAGGACGGTGATCTGGTGGTGGTGCTGTCGGTGATCGATAACCTGGTCAAAGGCGCTTCGGGTCAGGCCGTGCAGAACATGAACATTCTGTTCGGGCTGGATGAGCGTCTGGGCCTGTCCCACGCCGGCATGCTGCCTTGAGAGCAGCTACAAGCTTCAAGTTGTAAGCGGCAAGCTTGAAGCTCGCAGCTTGAAGCTTGTCGCTGCTCCTAGAATAGTTGACCGCTTTTCTAGGAGAAGCGGATAATGCGCGTCATCACGCAATATGACGGCGTAACGCCGGGAGATAGTCAGCATGAGCGTCGAATCCTTCACCCCCACGGCTTTGCAATTCACCCACGGTGCCGCGCACAAGGTGAAGAGCCTGGTCGATGAAGAGGGGAATGATCGCTTGAAGCTGCGCGTATTCGTTACGGGCGGCGGTTGTTCAGGTTTTCAGTACGGCTTCACCTTCGATGAAGAAGTGGCCGATGACGACACCATCGTCGAGCGCGAAGGTGTGAGTCTGGTTGTCGATCCGATGAGTTTCCAGTACCTGGCAGGTGCCGAGGTGGACTACCAGGAAGGTCTGGAAGGTTCGCGTTTCGTCATCAAGAACCCGAATGCGACCACCACCTGTGGCTGCGGTTCTTCGTTCTCGATCTGATCGGCGCACCTGTTTCACAGAGCGCCGCACGACCTCAGGGTCTTGCGGCGTTTTGCTGTGTGGAGGATTTATGCGGGGTAGATGGCACCGAGTACGCGCAAACCACGGGCACCGGTAACGCTCGGACGGTTGGCTGCGATACCTTCGAGGCAACAATGAGCCAGCCACGCGAAGGCCATGGCTTCGACCCAGTCGGGGTCTACACCGTAGGTAGCGGTGCTGCTGACACTTGCGTTTGGCAGCAGGCTGGCCAAGCGGTTCATCAAGACAGTGTTGTGGGCGCCGCCGCCGCAAACCAGCAACTCCTGCGTGCCTGCCTGGGCGCTTTGCAGTGATTCGACGATGGTCAGTGCGGTCAGTTCAAGCAGGGTCGCCTGAACATCTTCGGCGCAGAAGGCTGGCAACTGCGCCAGATGCTGAGTCAGCCATGGCAGGTTGAACACTTCCCGCCCGGTACTCTTCGGGCCTTTGGTCACAAAGAACGGATCACTGAGCAGTGCATTCAACAGCACCGGTTCTACCTTGCCGCTGGCAGCCCATTGGCCGTCACGGTCAAAATGGTCGCCGCGTTGCTGGTGAATCCAGGCGTCCAGCAGCACATTGCCCGGGCCACAGTCGAAACCGGCGACCGGCTTGCCGGGCTCGATAAGGCTGAGGTTGCTGAAGCCGCCAACGTTCAGCACTGCGCGATTGCCGGCCTGCTCTTCAAACAAGGCTTCGTGAAAGGCGGGAACCAGTGGTGCTCCTTGTCCGCCAGCAGCGACGTCGCGGCTACGGAAGTCGCTGACCACAGTGATGCCGGTCAGCTCGGTCAACAGGGCCGGGTTGCCGATTTGCACAGTGAAGCCGCGTGCCGGTTCGTGGCGGATGGTCTGGCCATGACTGCCAATCGCACGAATGTCGCCAGGCTTCAGTTGCTGCTGAGCGAGGAGGGCATGAATCCCTTGGGCTGCCAGCTTCACCCAGTTCTGCTGGGCAATGGCGGAACGGGCGATTTCGTCCGGGCCGCTGGCGCACAAGCCGAGCAGCTCGGCGCGCAGAGTATCGGGCATCGGGATGTAGTGGGAGGCGATCAGTCTGATCGCCGGGGCTTGCTCGATCAGTGCGATGTCCAGGCCATCAAGGCTGGTTCCGGACATCACACCTATATAGAGCGCCATGGCTTAGCGCTTGCTCGAAGCCAGCAGAGTGGCTTTTTCCTGTTCCATGCGCGCCATCAGTGGCTGGCTTTGGGCGAGGAAGCGTGCGCGTTCGGCCTTGGCAATCGGATCGGCCATTGGCAGTTTCTGGCCCAGCGGGTCGACGTGCACACCATTGACCTGGAACTCGTAGTGCAGGTGCGGCCCGGTGGAGAGGCCGGTGGTGCCGATATAGCCAATCACCTGGCCCTGTTTCACTGTGCCGCCAGTCTTCACGCCCTTGGCGAAGCCTTGCATGTGGCCGTAGAGCGTTGTGTAGGTGTTGCCGTGCTGGAGGACCACGGTATTGCCGTAGCCACCGCGGCGGCCGGCCAGCAGCACCTTACCATCACCGGCAGCCTTGATCGGCGTACCGCGTGGTGCTGCGTAGTCGACGCCTTTGTGGGCGCGGATCTTGTTCAGGATCGGGTGTTTGCGGCCCATGGAAAATTTCGAGCTGATGCGGGCGAAGTCCACCGGTGTGCGGATGAACGCCTTGCGCATGCTGTTGCCGTCTGCGGTGTAGTAGCTGCTGTTGCCTTGTTTGTTGGTGTAGCGCACGGCGGTGTAGGTCTTGCCGCGGTTGGTGAAGCGCGCCGACAGGATCGGGCCAGTGCCGACGGCCTTGCCATTGACCACTTTTTGCTCGTAGATCACGTCGAATTCGTCGCCCTGGCGAATATCCTGGGCGAAGTCCACGTCGTAGCCAAACACACTGGCCATGTCCATGGTCAGGCTGTGAGACAGGCCGGCCCGTGCTGCGGACTGCGACAGCGAGCTGTTGATCACGCCATGTACATAGGCGGAGCGCACGGTCGGTTTCGCGGTAATGCGGTTGAAGGTGTAGCCCCTGTCGTTCTTGGTCAGGCTGATGCTTTCGAGGTCGTTGAGCTTGCTGTGCAGGTTGGTCAGCTGGCCGTCGGGGCTCAGTTCGAACTCGAGTTTTTGCCCGTGCTTGAGCTGGCTGAACTGCTTGGCCTGCTTGTCGCTGGCCAGCACGTCATGCACTGAGGTGGACGGGAGGCCGACCTTCTCGAACAGTGTCGAGAGGGTGTCACCCTTGGTGACGATCACTTCCCTGTGGCTTGCCGACTTCTTTTCTTCGACGACCGGCGCCGGTGCAGGTTCGGCTTGAGCGGTTTCCTGAGTGTCTTCGGCGCTGTTGTCGATCTGCGCGAAGGGGGAGGTTGCTGGTTCATTTGTGGCTTGAACGGCGTCAGCAGCGTCTTGATCTTGTGTCAGTTGTTCAGCAGGGCTTTCCAGTTCAAGGCTCAGGGTTGTCTTTTTGGCTTCGACATCACTGGAAGGGAATACCAGGAGCGCCAGACTGAGAAGGGCGGCGATGCCACTTGCGGCAAGCAAGTGGGTCTTCGGGTAAAGCGGCGGCGCTTTAGACGATTCTGTGGTCATAAGTGGTTTTGACTTTGAAAAAGATGAATTGGAAAAGATGAATGACATGATGAAGATGAAATAACTGTATAAAATATAACCAAATCATCTCTGAAGCAAGTCCGCAGGCGCTCTGTCTGTGGATTGGCTTCCGTGCGCCGGGCAAACCTTGTATTTGACGCGCGATCTTGTATGGTTGGTTCCCTTTGAATCTGAGCCTTGCGGGTCTGTTATGAAGTCGGTTGAAGAGCAGCTAGCGCTGATCAAACGTGGTGCGGAAGAACTGTTGGTCGAGTCCGAGCTGATTGAAAAGCTCAAGCGTGGCCAGCCGCTGCGTATTAAGGCGGGCTTCGATCCAACGGCTCCGGACCTGCACTTGGGTCACACCGTGCTTATCAATAAGCTGCGCCAGTTCCAGGAGTTGGGGCATCAGGTGATCTTCCTTATCGGTGACTTCACCGGGATGATCGGTGATCCGAGTGGCAAGAGTGCCACGCGCCCGCCGCTCACTCGCGAACAAGTCCTCGAGAATGCCGAGACCTACAAGACTCAGGTGTTCAAGATTCTCGATCCGGCAAAAACCGAAGTGGCATTCAACTCCACCTGGATGGATCAGATGGGGCCGGCCGACTTCATTCGCCTGACTTCGCAATACACCGTGGCTCGCATGCTCGAGCGCGATGACTTCGACAAGCGCTACACCACCAATCAGCCAATCGCCATCCATGAGTTCCTTTATCCGCTGGTTCAGGGTTACGACTCGGTAGCTCTGCGTGCAGACGTCGAGCTCGGCGGCACCGATCAGAAGTTCAACTTGCTGATGGGTCGTGAGTTGCAGCGTGGTTATGGTCAGGAGGCCCAGTGCATCTTGACCATGCCGTTGCTTGAAGGTCTGGATGGTGTGAAGAAGATGTCCAAGTCCTTGGGCAACTACGTCGGTATCCAGGAGGCGCCGGGTGTGATGTACAGCAAGCTGGTCTCCATTCCGGATGCGCTGATGTGGCGTTACTTCGAGTTGCTCAGCTTCCGCTCCATGGATGAGATCAATGCGTTCCGCGCAGATGTAGAAGCGGGTGCCAATCCGCGCGACATCAAGATCAAGCTGGCTGAAGAGATCGTTGCGCGCTTCCATGGTGAGGAGGCTGCGGCCAATGCCCACCGTGCCGCCGGTAACCGTATGAAGGATGGCGAGCTACCGGACGATCTGCCGGAAATCGAATTGACTGCTGCCGAGGATATGCCGATCGCTGCCGTCCTTAATAAAGCAGGGCTGGTCAAGAATTCGGCGGTGGCTCGAGATCTCCTGGGTTCCGGTGGTGTGCGTATAGATGGTGAGGTTGTCGATCGCACCTTTATATATGCACTGGGCGCGACCCATGTTTGCCAGGCCGGCAAGAAGGCATTTGCGCGTATTACGCTCAAATCCGAATAAAGCTGAAATAGGGGGTTGACGGCGAATTCTGGAGGCCTATAATTCGCCCCACTTCCGGCGCAGTCGAAACGGAAAACTCCTTGGTAAACAACGAGTTACGCAGTTTTCGGCAGCAGGTTGCTTCAGTTCATCGAAGCCGAAAGGAAGTTGAAAAAGAGGTGTTGACAGCAGCGTGTAACGCTGTAGAATTCGCCTCCCGCTGATGAGAGATCTGAGGCGCAAGTGGTTGAAGTTGTTAGGGAAATCCTTGAAAACTTCTGAAAAAATCACTTGACAGCAAATGAGGCTGCTGTAGAATGCGCGCCTCGGTTGAGACGAAAGCTCTTAACCAACCGCTCTTTAACAACTGAATCAAGCAATTCGTGTGGGTGCTTGTGGAG